>JAFQPL010000006.1 GCA_017411785.1 Clostridia bacterium | reverse complement strand
TCCCATTTGCCGCCTACTATCTTCGGCGACTTGAATATTATATCACATCATTTTTTAGATGTCAATACTTTTTTGTAAATTTTTTTATTTTTTCTTGGATTTTGCTATAATTTTGTCAATATCGCTTTCGTTAAAGATTTCCTTGCGCGTACAGAATCGGCATTTTACCTCAAGCTCTCTCGCCTTCCCCTCTGCCTCCTGCTCGTCAAGCATATCTCTCAGATCCTTCTCGCCAAGCGTTACAAGCGCTCTCTCTACCCGTTCTCTCGTGCAATCGCACTTATACTCGACCTCAAGCTCGTCAAACACGTCAAACTCTATTCCCTCAAGCGCTATCCTTGCTATTTCATAATTACTGCAGCCCTTATCAAAAAGTCTTGATATATTGGCAAGCTTTGAAGCGTTAGCCTCTAATTTATCAACCGTTTCGGGATTTGCAAACGGCAGAAGCTGAATAAGTATTCCCCCCGCCGCCTTACACGTGCAATCGGTATCAACAAGCACTCCGAGCGCGCAGACCGTCGGTATCTGCTCGCTTCCCGCGTAATATGAAGCTATATCCTCGGCGATCTCTCCGCTCACAAGCGGTATCGATCCGCTATACGGCTCTGCCGTTCCCATATCTCGAATTATGGTAAGAAGTCCCTTTCCTACCGCTCCTCCTACGTTGAGCTTACCGTTTGATTTAAGCGGAAGATCAACCTCGGGATTTTGTATATAGCCCTTTACGTTACCGTAATAATCCGACACCGCGATAACTCTGCCCGCGGGTCCGTCGCCGCCAAGCGTTACAGTTATAGTATCATTCTTTTCGCCCAACATACATCCCATCATTGAGGCAGCCGTAAGAAGTCTGCCGAGCGTTGCCGTAGCCGTCGGCGAGGTATTATGGCATCTTACCGACTCATTAACTATTTCTCTTGAATTTATAACGTGTATTCTTGCGCTTCCGTCGCTCGTCATAGCGCGCAATATACTTGAATATTCCTTACTCATTTTTGACCGTCCTCTCGGTATTATTTTTTTGCTCTCGCGGCAAAATAAAATCTTTCGCTCGTTTCGTTTATCTCGGAAAAATCAATATCGGAAAAAGCTCCGAGAAGCTCAAAGCCTGTTTTCTCAAGCGCGCTTTCGACCTCTTTGAGCGTATAGCATCTTTCGCATTGCTCCTCATCCTCGCGGATATACTCTCGGTTTTCATTCTCCTCAAAAACAGAAAGATAGAAGCTGCATATCCTGCTTTCACTATCGTAAAAGTTCTGCCATCCGCAAAAGAAAGCCTCCCCGTTATCGTTTTCACCCTCAAAAATATAGGAATTATCCTTATATATCTCCTCGAATTTATAAGGGCTGTTCATATCAAAAAGGAAGAGCGCGTCGGGATCGGAATAATTATGAACGAGTGAAAATACCCTTTCCAGCTCTCCGTCCCCGATAAGATAATTCAAGCTGTCGAGGCAACAAAGCGTAGCCCCCACAGTGCCGTAAAGCTCAAGCTCTCTCATATCCTGACAAAGATAAAGCACTCTGCCGTCATTTGCCGAATACGCCTCGGAAAGCATATCAATGCTTCCGTCAACACCTATCATATCATAGCCTCGCCTTGACATCTCAAGTGTCATTCTACCCGTACCGCAGGCAAGATCAAGAATTATCTCGGGCTTTGCCCCGCAATATTTCTCAAAGCACGCCTCAAAGAAATCCGCCCACGAGGAATAATTTATTCCTTCATTTATTTTATCGTAGACCCTTGCTATCGCCGAATATCCGTTATAGCTCATTTTCAATCTCCGTTTTATTCAAAATCAAGATACTCAAAGGTGCGCCAGATATCACCCGCGCCCATAACAACGGCAATATCCCCCTCTTTAAGCTCACTTTTAAGCATAGCCGCTATATTTTCAAAGCCGTGACAAGCGCAACCGCCCTTTATTTTACTTGCGAGAAGCTCGGGAGTAACGCCGAGCGTATCGGTCTCCCGCGCCGCGTATACATCGGCAACTATAACTCTGTCAGCGACCGAAAGCGCGCTTGCGAAATCATCAAAAAGCGCCTTTGTCCTCGTATAAGTATGTGACTGAAAAACGCAGAAAAGACGTCCCCCATCAAGCATTCCCCGAACGCCCTCGAGCGTCGTTGCCACCTCTGTGGGATGATGCCCGTAATCGTCATAGACCGCTGCGCCGTTGATAACGCCCTTATACTCCATTCTTCTTGCCGCACCGCAAAACGACCTTATTCCGCTCGCGATCTTTTCCGCGGGAATACCGCAAAGAAGCGCCGCTCCCGCTGTTGCGAGCGCATTGTAAACATTATGATATCCGCTCACAGAAAGCTCGACCCTGCAAATATATTCGTTTTTATATATCAGATCAAATGAATAGCGACCGTTTTCATTAACTGTATTTTCGGCTCTCACATCAGCGGATTTATTTTCAACGCCAAAAAGTATAACCCTTTCCAAGCCGTCCACCGTCTCAAGCGTCAATCTATCATCGCCGTTTGCGACCACAAAGCCTTGATTGGCAATCGATATCTGCGAGAACTCCCTATAAGAACGCTTTATATGCTCGATATCCTCAAAATAATCAACGTGATCAAGCTCAACGTTCAGTATCACGGCTATATTGGGATTAAAATCAAGAAAAGAATCCATATACTCGCAAGCCTCAAAGAGAAAATAATCTCTGCCGCCGACTCTGTACGCGCCTCCCATAGTCTCAAGCACCGCTCCCGAAAGCACCGTCGGATCGGTGTCGGCGTTCATAAGCACACTTGCGCACATCGAGGTCGCGGTGCTTTTGCCATGCATACCCGAAACGCCTATTCTACGACTGTATTCGGTCATAAGATATCCCATATAATCAGCTCTCGATATAACGGGAATTCCGCGCTCCGCAGCCCTTACGTACTCAGGATTATCCTCGCCTATCGCAACGGTATAAACAAAGGCATCGTACGATTCAATGTTTTTTGGATCGTGCGAATAAAACACCTCTATGCCCTCTTTCTCAAGCCGCAAGGTAAGCTCCGAGGGCGTTCTGTCAGAGCCGCCCACGCGCATACCGTTCACAAGAGATATATGCGCAAGCGAGGACATATTTATTCCGCCTATTCCGCAGAAAAATATACTTTTGCAGTCCTTAAGAAGCTCAGCTATTCTTTTTGCCCCAAAATGAGTATTGGAAACCGACATATCCCCTCCGAGCGCACTCGCGCCTCCGTTCATTTTTAATTAACTTTTTAGTTGATTTTTTTACATAAAAAAATTTTTTCTTCACAAAAAAAACTTAAAACTATTGTATATCCGTCAAAAAACAATTGTATAATATAATTGTACCAAAGATCACCGCTGAATTTGCGATTTGGTACTTAACTCATAAAATTTTTAGCATTATAAGGAGGTTCCAAATGCAAATTACAGATATTAAAATTAGAAAGGTCTTTGATGACGGTCCTATGAAGGCTATCGTCTCGGTAACCTTTGACGGCCAATTGGCAGTTCACGACGTCAAGGTTATAAACGCTCGCGACAAATTCTTTATAGTTATGCCGAGCCGTAAAAATCCCGACGATACCTACAGAGATATCGTTCACCCGATCAACGCCGAGTTCAGAGCAATGCTTGAGCGCGAGGTAATAGCTGCTTATAACGCAGAGCTTGAAGCGCTTGCAAACGCAGATGCCGAAAGTATCTCGGAGGTTATTTAAGGCGCATTGATCCGACTGAAGCTTTTTCATTCTTCAAAATTCTCTTTTAATAGACTGTCTTAAGCTTTAAGCTAAGACAGTCTATTTTTTATTACAGATCAATAGATCTCCCCGTGAGAAAAAAGTATCTGTCCCCCTCTTATTTCACACAAGCCGTAGCTGTAGGAGGCAAGGCTTCCGGGATTAAAAAGATAAAGCGGCTTACTCAAATTATATTCTCCCTCGGGAAGATATGTGAGACGCGGCTCGTGAGTATGTCCAAACAAAAGAACGTCCGCTCCGCACTTATCCGCCGAGCTTATAGCCGAAGCAAGCGATGATTTAACACCTTTAGTGTGACCGTGCATGGCAAGAAAGCTAAATCCCTCAAAATTAAAGCAAAGCTCATCCTTTGACTTCAATGAAAGGAGCGAGCCTCCAAGCCCGTCGCAATTTCCCCTGACAGAAAAAACAGTAAAGCCGTAATTCTCGGCATCAGCTCTGTTAAGATCCGAAAGCCCGTCACCAAGAAAAATAAGCGCGTCGGCATTTTTATGAAGCTCAAATAAGCGCGCAAGTCTTTCGCTCCTTCCGTGCGAATCCGATACAATGAGAATAGTCATTCCGCACTTGACGCAGAAATAAGCTTTACACCCTTGGGTATAAGAATAGTAAGAGCCTTCTGATAAACACTCACGTGGATTTCTCTCGTTCTTATTATTTCTCCGTCCACACTTACAGGAGTTTCCTCATCAAAATACATATCCGTGGTTTTGCATTTAAAATGCTCTACTATATTTTTGAATTTTTCACCAAGATGCTTCCCTTTTTTGTAATCGCCGACAAGACTTAAAAATTTAGTTCGGCTTACGTTCTTAACCTCTATACAATCAATATTCCCGTCGTCGAGAGCCGCTTTGGGATTTGAGCGAAAGCCTCCGCCGCAAAAAGCTCCGTTTGCAAGCGTGGTAAGAAGAAGTCCCTTCTTTTTTCTTTCACGGGAATCATCTGAACGCTCAAGCTTCACGGTGGGCTTTTTTACAAGAGTTACAAGCAAGGAAACTATATACGCAAGCTTGCGAGGAAGCCACTTTTTCTTGTCGAGCTGCTCCTTTTTACAAACAACGTGACAGTCGAATCCTATATTTATCATATTGACCGAATAAAGATCGTTACATCTCAAAAGATCAATATCGTGATGCGTGCCCTCTATCTGCGCCGCTATATCGCAAAAAAGCTCCTTTTTTTCAAAATTGCTGACAAAATCATTACCCGTACCTTTAGGGATAACCCCTACGCTCACACGCTTGCGGATCTGTGAATCAAGACACATTACCGCAAGAATAGTCTCGCAAAGAGTTCCGTCTCCGCCGCAGGCTATAATAGCAACTCGGTCCTCACTTTCAATCACAGTGTCCTTTACGTATTTTCTTGTATCCCCAACGCTTTCGGAGGTAAAAACATCATAGCTTACCTTTAACTCATCACAAACATCAACAACACTCCGTCTAAGCTCCTCGGCAAACGAGGCGTTCCCCGCTCTGGGATTTATAATAAAACAATATTTCATAATATCTCCTTATGCGAATCAATCTACATTATTATACCACAAATATCATTTCTTGTCTACAACAATCCAAAATTTATCCGCGAATAACATTTTTCCGCATTTTAGCATATACTTTTACTGATATCACAATTTTGGAGGTTTTTATGGAAATCAAGCGTGAAAGCATTGATAAGCTTCTATCTCTTAACGATTGGCAATTAAAAATGATAATTCAACGTCTCATCGCCGAAAGCGGAATAGACCCTGCGCAATTCAACATAGACGCGGGAAGCGTTGAAAGCATCCGTAAAGCATTGTCCACGGCAAGTGACGAGGACCTTAAGCGCGTGGCGGAGCAATACGAGCAAAACAAAGGTAAGAAGAGGTAAGCAAATATGAGCAACGAGGTGCAGAACTCCACCCTCGGAAAAGAGGCTATGCCATCGATGTTAAATGAAATACTCTCTAATCCTCAAATGCTTTCCGCTATATCTTCAATGGCGGAAAAATTAAAATCAGGCAGTACCGTATCGGAAAGCAATACAGATAAAAATCCGATTCAGGAAGCCGCCCAAAGCTCAGATACAAAGACCGAGCCCGCCGCAGAGACAGTTGCAAATAAGCTTCCCGACATTCTCAGCCTACTTCAAGCCAAGGGCGCAAATGAATCTCAAAGCAGGCGAAGCGAGCTTTTATGCGCCTTAAAGCCATACTTATCGCAAAGCAGAAGCGATGCTATAGATAAAATCATCAGGCTTTCCGAGCTTTCAGGCGTATTCAAGGAGCTTAGCTGACTAAAAAATTCAAAGGAGGCAGATAATGTATTACCGCCCTCAAGGCTACAGATACCCTCAGGAGATGAACCTTCCAAGCAACTACGGCGGAAACGCGTTTCAAAAGATCGAACCTTACCCCGACGAAAAAGATGAAGAAGAAAGCGCAGCCCAAGAGCTTGACGCAGAGGTCACAAGGAAAGAGTCGGAGATCGAATCAAATAAAGCAAGCGAAGCAAGCGAAAAAAACGAAAAGCCCGTATCTCTGCTCGGAGGAATTAAGCAAGGCTCTTTTCTCGGAGGACGGATCGGTTCGGAAGAGCTTCTTATCATAGCTATCATTTTCCTTCTCTCAGATGCCGACGGCTCGAACGACATAGTCTGGCTTTTGTTGCTTTTATTATTCATAAAATAATATAAAACGGCGGTCACATCCTCGGTGACTGCCGCTTTTAATTCTTTATATAAAATTTTATGTTAACGCCTCTGCACCTTTTGCTGTCTTATATCTACACCGCAGAAAAGCAACGGATAATATTCTCCAAACAACCTGCTCGTTATACGCTCAGCATACTTGCTCTCGATCTCCTTTTGGGAAAGATTTGTGTTTATGAAGGTCGAGCGTGCCGAATTTATACGCGAATTTATCACGTTGTAAAGGCAGGAAACAGTAAACTGATTTGAAAGCTCTGTTCCCAAATCGTCGATTATAAGCAGATCACATTCAAAATAACGTCCCGTGTTGTCCTCACCACCGCCAAATTGCTTTTTCTCAAAATCAGAAAACATATCTATCGCACTGACGTAAAACACGTCATATCCCTTATCGATAACTGTTTTTGCGACCGCAGTGGAAAGATGTGTCTTTCCAAGCCCTGTGCCGCCCATAAGCAAAAAGCTCTTTTCGGTGTTTTCGGAAAAGTCCTCCGCAAAGCTCTTAAGTATGGAAAAATACATCTTTACGTTATCATAATTTCCGCCGCCCGTTTTATAGTAATCAAGCGAAAAATTATCAAATCTCTGCGTCGAGATAAGTCTGCCAAGTCCCGATGATTCATATCCCGCAAGAATAAGCTGGCGTCTCATACACTCACACATCCTGCCGTCAACGTAACCCGAATCGTCGCATTTTTTGCACTCATAATGAACATCGGTATAATCCTTGGGATAGCCCGCCTCCAAAAGAAGAGCCTCACGCTCGGCAATAAGAGCCTCGTTTCTCGCTCTGACCGCCGCAAGTGTTTCCTCGGCAGTTGCCTTTCCCGCGGATATTGCAGACATTATCTCAAGCGCAGTTCCCGAAAGAGATGCGTCTATAGCCTTAACCCGAGGTATCCTCAGATAAACCTCAAGCGCCCTCTTGTCCGCGTCCTCTCTGGCTTTTTGGTATTTTTTTGAATATTCACTCTTAACACGGACAAGGTCCGCTTTATTATATCCCATATTCAACTCCTATTCCGATGAATGATCGGTTATTTTAAATCATTGAAGCTGCGATTCATTGCCGCTGAAAAGAAATCGTCAAGCTCATAGCTCTTTTGCGGATCCTTCTCCGATGCTTCATCCGTTCGCTTTGCGTTCTCCCTCTCCTCTATTTCAGAAACCGTCCTCAAGCCCTCACTATACCATTTTTCTATGATTTTATCGGTATACTTCGGTGCGGGCTTCTGGATCGCATTAACAGTAATATCATAAGCAATTCTTATAACATCAATGTCATATCCGTATTTTCGTGTCCACTTCGTAAAAAGAGCCTCCTCCGTGTTTGTAAGAGCTCTCGAACCAAAGCCGTACATCTTTTTTATTTGAGAAACGATCTCCTTTGACTCCTCCATCTCGGCTATTTTGGCAACGGTATCCTCGGCAGAGGTTATCCCGTCATCATAAAGGCTTATCGCGATTTTTTCCGCATATCTTACGCTCCGCTTACCCATTCGCAAAACGTAAGCGAGTATAACAAGGACCGCCTCCTCCTCAAAGCCGTATTGCTCTATAAGTCCGACTACTATATTAACGTCATACGCGTTAAAGGTCTTTCCGAAAACACGTTGAGCCTCGTCAACAAAGCAAGCGGTAACATCTCTCCGCTCAAGAATAGTAGCAAGCTCCGCGCTTCTGTAATTATCAACTCCGTTGCTCTCGACCGCGCCGTTTCTGTGCGCGGTAGGCACATTTATCTTTTGGGCAGACTCCTGCTCGGCAGGCTTCTTTTTTACCGAACGAACCGCGCCTATAACACCCGCGCCCTGCCAAAACTTAAAAGACGCATCGACCTCACTCTTACTAAGCCCAAGAATATCCTCAACCAAAACGCCGTCGGGTATTTCTCCGTTCTCATCAACAGACATCAGAAGTAAGGTCATTATTCTCAGATCCTGCTCATCTGCATTAAGAAGCAGGTCAGATATATTATCAGGCAAATTTCCGCCTATGTATTTTATTTTCTTTTTTGCCATAACGCCCATCCTTTTTTAGGGCATTACGCCCTTATTTTTCAACTTCCTTCGCGACCTCGTAGCAAAGCGACATAAGCGAGTCTCC
>JAFQPL010000034.1 GCA_017411785.1 Clostridia bacterium | reverse complement strand
CGAGACCGAGACCTATTTGCTTAACGCGGGTCAGAAGATCGGCGTTTCGGGCTTTGCGGGCTTCTCAAGCGCTATAAAGGAATTCGGATATTATTTTGACGGTAACGCGCAGGGCGCGGTTTGGGGCTCGTCGCCAAAGACTGCTGATTCTAACGCTAAGAAAAAGGCGGGCGACAAGGCGAAGCTGTTTGATATCGGAGCTGACACCTCGGCTTTGACGGGCGGTGCGCATACCGTTACCTACGTTGTTAAATTTACTAATAATAAGACATGTGAGCTTATAACCCTTAATCTTGATATCGTTGGCGGCGGCGAAGCTTCCTCCGAGAGCGGAAGCGGTTCTGAAACCTCGGTGGCAAATGGCGGTGAGGGCTGTAACGGAGCGATTTCTCTTGCTGTCGCTCTCCCCGTTGCTTTGCTCGGCGGCGCGCTTTTGGTTAAGAAAAAGCGTTATGAGGATAGTTAGTAGTTAGTTTGTGTTAAAGATTTAGGTCGCTTTTTTGAAAAAAAGCTCCGCAAAAAACTTTCTTGCAGAAAGGTTTTTGGGAGTTTTCAAAAAAAGTACGCTCGACGGTTGTTGTCAATCGTCGAGCGTTTTTTGTTTTAATTATGCTATCGGGGTATGAAGCTTGAATTTTGATGGCACTATGCCCGAGTTTAGCCGTCGGCACTGCCGACCACTGCCGACTCGGTGCATACCGACCGGCTTACTCTGCGAATTCTTCGGTTCAGGTAAGATATATAATAACTCCTGCTATCATACCGAGGACCATGAGTCCTGCGAGGATGAGGCAGATTATACGGGTTGTTTTTTTATTCATTTTCTGTTACTCCTTTAAAGCTTTGTGTCGATAGTTAGCTGAAGCTCGGCGAGGTCGCTGTCGGGGATAGTTGAGCCTGACGCGGGTATCTTGAGCTTCTTGTAGCCTTTTGAATAGGCTTCGGGGATATTTGCCGTTGCAAAGGTGAGCTTATCGTTCTTTTTAAGTGTCATAAGCGTTACTCCGCCCGAGGTTCTCGTTGCCTTTTGCGGAATAAGCGAGGTCTTTATAACGATAGCCTTTTCGGCGGCGCTTGCGAGAAGAATATCAAATGGCTCCTTTTCGCTTTCGTAGAATACCGCGCATAGAGGCGATGCCGCGGAGTACGCGTTTATAAGCTTTCGGCGGTTGCCCTTTGTTTCATAGCAGCTTGCGGGTATCCTTACGCCCTTTCCGTTTTCAAATACGTATACAAAGCTCTCATTTTCGGGGTAACTGCTTTGGATCCGCATAAATACAGGACATTCTCCCTCGTCCATATTCAGCTTTGCGGGAAGGAAGTCACCCATTGACGATGCCTTGCAGCAATCAAAATCGGCAACTCTCGCGCGGTAAAGCTGGCATTTATTTGTGACGAAGATTATATCCGAAATATTCTCGGCATCAAACGAGTAGCTAATGGCGTCACCGTCCTTGAGCTTTTGCTCGTCGTTTCCGCGCAGAGACTGAAGCGTTATCTTCTTAAAATATCCCTCGCGGGTCAAATAAAGCCGTACGTTGAAGTTTTCTACCTCGTCGCTTTCCTCGTATTCGACGATATCGTCGGTATGAATTATCTGCGAGCGTCTCGGCTGAGCGTATTTCTTCTTTATTTCTGTAAGCTGAGAGGAGATGAGCGCCTTTATTTTAAGCTCGTCGGCGAGGATATCCTCTATTCTCGCTATTTCTGCCTGAAGATTTTCTATTTCGTTTATGCGGTTGATAATATACTGCTTGTTGAGGTTGCGAAGCTTGATCTCCGCGATATATTCAGCCTGTATCTCGTCAATTCCGAAGCCTGACATAAGGTTGGGGATCACGTCCTCTTCCTTTTCGGTATGGCGTATTATGCGAATTGCCTTGTCGATATCAAGCAGAATTTTACCGAGACCCAAGAGCAAATGCAGCTTATCCTGCTTTTTCTTCAGATCAAAGGAAAGCTCGCGGCGAACGCAGGATATTCTGAAGGTTATCCATGCCTTAAGTATATCTATTATTCCAAGCTGCATGGGGTGCGAGTTGACGAGAACGTTGAAATTGCACTTAAAGCTATCCTCAAGAGGAGTTATCTTAAAGAGCTTAGCCATAAGCTTATCAGGGTCAACTCCTCGGCGCAGGTCAAGCGTGAGCTTGAAGCCGCTGAGGTCTATCTCGTCTCGGAAGTCAACTACCTCCTTGAGCTTGCCTTCTTTTACAAGATCAGATATTTTATTGAGTATCATCTCGATTGAGGTTGAATAGGGAATTTGTACTATATCTATACAGTTATTAGCCTTGTCGTAATTATAGCGTGAGCGTATTTTCACAGAGCCCGAGCCTGTTTCGTACACCTTTTTCATATCCTCACGGTTATAGATTATTGCGCCGCCTCCTGGGAAGTCGGGCGCTTTTACTATGTCGAGTATTTTATCTACAGATACGTTAGGATTTTTGAGTACGGCTATAGTTCCGTCGCATATCTCCGCAAGATTGAAGGAGCAGATGTTTGACGCCATACCTACCGCGATACCCATATTCGGGGTTACGAGGATATTCGGGAAGGTCGTGGGGAGAAGCACAGGCTCCTTCATTGTGTTATCATAGTTATCCACGAAGTCCACGGCATCCTTGTCTATACCCTTAAAAAGCTCTGCGCAGAAGCTGTCGAGCTTTACCTCGGTATAACGCGAGGCGGCAAAGCTCATATTTGAGGAATACTGCTTGCCGAAGCTTCCCTTTGAGTCAACGAGGGGGTGGAGAAGTGACTCGTTTCCGCGGGTAAGGCGGACGAGAGTCTCGTATATAGCCGCGTCTCCGTGAGGGTTGAGCTTCATCGTTTGTCCTACGACGTTTGCGCTTTTTGTTCGAGGGCCTGTGAGCAAGCCCATTTTATACATAGTATAAAGCAGCTTTCTGTGCGATGGCTTGAGCCCGTCTATCTCGGGAATAGCTCTCGAGACGATAACGCTCATAACGTAGGGCATATAGTTTGTTTCGATAGTGTCGGTTATAAGCTGCTCCCGCGCGGGAGCGTAAACTATTTCCGAAGAGTCCTTAAGGCTTGAGCCCTTTGACGCTTTTGATGTCCTTTGAGTTTTTTTTGCCATTTTTTCGTCCTTGTCCTATATATCTTTTTTAGTTACCGTTATTACTGTATGCGCCGCCGCGCGTATCAATCTGTTATAGAGCGCAAGTCCTATTCCGTCTTTGACGGGCAGATGCGCGTATATTTTGTCGACCGAACGCTCGTCCGCCTCGCGTAGCGCGCCAAAAAGCCGTTTTGCCTGCGATTCAAGATCTTGCCGAGCGCCAACACCTATGTATTTTACGCCTGTCAGAAGCGGAATTTCCTCGTCGTAGGCAAGTATCAGGCAATTTTCGGCTTTTGATTTTTCTATGAGAAATTCGGTCACGTCGTTTTGTTCGCCGTCGATAAGCGCAAGCGGAGCCTTTGGCGCGTAGTGGCGGTATTTCATACCCGGGGAGAGGGGACGCTCGTTTTCCTTTAGCGCCTCGGTCACCGCGCTTGCTATATTTACCGTTTCACATACGCAAAGGAGCGCGTCGCGGGTTATCGCGCCGGGGCGGAGCAGAGTAAGAGTGTCTCCGTCTATACTTACTATCGTTGATTCAAGTCCTATTTCGGCGCAACCGCCGTCGATTATCGCGTCTATTCTGCCGTTCATATCATTGATTACGTGCGCGCTCTCGGTTGGCGAGGGCGAGCCCGAAAGATTAGCTGACGGAGCGGCTACAGCGCATTGAGCTGCCCGTATAAGCTCTCTCGCTATGGGGTGAGAGGGGCAACGAATGGCAACTGTTTCAAGTCCGCCCGTTACCTCGCTCGGTACTGTGCTTTTTTTGGGCATAACTACTGTGAGGGGACCTGGCATGAAGGCGCTCGCGAGCTTGTAGTACAGCTCCGAGGTATAAGCGTAGCGCTCCGCGTCGGCGGGGCTTGCTATGTGTATTATCAGGGGATTGTCGGACGGACGTCCCTTTGCCGAATATATCTTTTTTGCCGCGTCCTTATCGGTTGCCATAGCGCCAAGACCGTAGACGGTTTCGGTGGGAAAGGCTACCAGCCCGCCCGAGCGGAGAATATCGGCGCATTCATTTATTTTTTTTGCGTCTGTATTTTCGGGGTCGACCGTAAATATTTTAGTTTGCATTACTTGTCCTTTAAGAGCTTATGCTCCTTGATTTTTTAACTTTTCAGCCGTATCGGCGGTGATAAGCGCGTCTATCATCGCGCCTATATTTCCATTAAGAAAGGCATCGAGCGAATAAAGGGTGAGACCTATGCGATGGTCGGTTATGCGGCCCTGCGGATAGTTGTAGGTGCGTATGCGCTCGCTTCGGTCGCCTGTTCCTACCTGATTTTTTCTATCGGATGCGATCTTTTCATTCTGCTCGGTGAGCTTTATATCGTAAAGCTTGGTTTTGAGCATTTTCAGCGCTTTGTCACGGTTTTTGAACTGACTGCGCTCCTCCTGACATTCGATAACTATGCCCGTGGGCTTGTGAGTTATTCTGACTGCCGATTCGGTCTTGTTGATGTGCTGACCGCCCGCTCCGCTCGATTTGCAGGATTCAACTATTATATCGGCGGGGTTTATCTCGACCTCAACGTCCTCCGCCTCTGGAAGAACGGCAACCGTAGCGGTTGAGGTCTGTATTCTGCCTTGGGATTCGGTTTCGGGAACTCTTTGAACTCTGTGAACTCCGCTCTCGAATTTAAATCTTGAATACGCGCCGTCGCCCTCTATCATAAAGGTAACCTCGCGAAAGCCGCCAAGCTCGGTCTCATTTGCGTTCATAAGAGATATTTTAAAGCCCGCGCTCTCGGCGTACATTGAGTACATACGGTAAAGCACCGCCGCAAAGAGAGCCGCTTCCTCGCCGCCCGCGCCGCTTCGTATCTCTACCATAACGTTTTTATCGTCGTTTGGGTCTCGCGGAAGCAGAAGCACCTTAAGCTCCTCAAGTAAGACCTCTATTCTTGCTTTTGCGTCCTTATATTCGGATGCGGCAAGCTCACGCATATCGGCGTCGAGAGGCTCGTCAAGCATAGCCTTGAGGTCTGCGGATTCCTTGTCGGTAGACTTGTATTCGCGGAATTTTTCGATTATGGGAGTGAGGGCTTTATACTCCTTCATTAAAGCTGTGTATTTTTCATTGTCGGAAAAGATATCGGGCTCTGAGAGCTTTTGCTCTATTTCGAGATACCTTTGCTCCGCGTCGGTAAGCTTGTTTAACATACTGTCCTCGTAATACTGTAATTAGTCAAAATTGTAAAAAGCCTTGATAGCTCTGTGCGTTTCGTAAACGTCGACCTTTGCGGCAAGCTCGTAGGGAGCGTGCATAGCAAGCAGCGGAACGCCGAGGTCTATAGTTTCGATATTGTGCTTTGAGATATATTTTGCAACGGTTCCGCCTCCGCCTGCGTCTACCTTGCCAAGCTCTGCCGCCTGCCATACGACTCCGCTTTTTTCCATAGCGGCGCGAAGCCAAGCCACGAACTCTGCGTTTGCATCGTTTGTGTCGTATTTACCGCCCGAGCCTGTGTACTTTGTGAATACCGCTCCGCAGCCGACTATTGCCGAGTTCATTTTTTCAAAGACCTCGGGGAAGGTTGGGTCAAAGCCCGCGCAAACGTCTGCCGAGAGACATTTTGATTTTGCCCGAAGAAGCGCGGGGGATATCTTAAGGGCGTTTGCTATTTCGTTTATTATATCAAGCATAAGGTCGCTTTGCATACCGCTTGCGCCGTCGCTTCCCGTTTCCTCCTTATCCGCGAGGATACAGAGCATGGAATGCTTGCTGTCGAGCGACTCTGTGAGAGCCGTCAGAGAGGGATAAGCGCAGACTCTGTCATCGTGGCCGTACGAGCCTATGAGCGAGCGGTCAAAGCCAACGTCTCTTGCCTTGAGCGCGGGAACTACGCAAAGCTCTGAGGAGAGAAAATCCTCCTCGGTTATGCCGTATTTTTCGTTTATAAGCTTGAGAATTGCCGCCTTTACCGAGTCGTCATCGTCCTCCGAGCTTGGAATGTTGCCGAGGATTACGTTAAGCTGCTCGCCCTTTATTCCTTCGGAGAGGGGGAGCTTGCTCTGCTCTCTGCCGAGGTGCGGGAGAAGGTCGGTTATATAGAATATCGGGTCGTTATCATCCTCGCCGATGCAGATATCCACGCAACGAAGCTCTTTGGTCACGACTACGCCGTGAAGCGCAAGGGGTGTTGCTACCCACTGATATTTGCGTATTCCGCCGTAATAATGCGTTTTGAAGTAAAGAAGCCCGCTATCCTCGTAAACAGGGCATTGCTTTATATCAAGTCTTGGCGCGTCGATGTGCGAGGCGACTATTCGCAGGCCGTCAGAGGCGCCATCGCTTCCGATAACGAAAACGAAGAGATTTTTGTTTCGGTTGTTATAGTAAAGTCTGTCACCTATCTTTATTTCGTCGCCGAAGCTGTATTCCTTAAAGCCGTAGGGCTTAAGCATTGCTATAGCGGTCTTTACCGCCTCGCGCTCGGTTTTTGCCGAATTGAGAAAGGACTTGTAGCCCTCTGCGTAATCGAATGCGGCGCTTATATTTTCTGCGTCGGTTTTTTTGTAGACCGTTTCCTTTTTGTAGGTTAAATTTTCACTCATTTTACACTTACTCCGTTTCTGTAATATGTGGTTTTATAGTAGCTTATCGCGTCGTTTACCCTTTTTACGTAAGCGGCGGTCTCCTTTTCGGGAATTTTTATCAGATTTTTTCTGTCTTTTGAATATTTTAAATTATCAAGCCATTCATTTACGGTATCCTCGCCCGCGCTGTAGGCGGCAATAGCTGTATCCCAGCTTTGAAATTCGTTAAAGAGACAGCGAAGATAATAAATACCGTAGCGTATCGATATTTCGGGGTCGAAAAGCGCGGCGGCGTCTATCTTTTCATCAAGATGCTGCTCGGAGGATATAAGCGTGAATACCTCGGGGGACATTTGCATAAGTCCTCGCTCGCCCGTTGCTGACTCCAGGGAGGCATCAAATCCGCTCTCGGTGTTTATGACCGCGTAAGCTATGTATTCGGGCACGTTATATTGCGATGAGTATACCTCGACGTAGGACTCGTATCTTATGGGGTGCGCGCTTTTTTGAACGGCGGAGATTATGAGGTTTGCCGCAAGGCTCAGGAGCATTGCTCCAAGCACTATGAGTATTATTATAACTGCTCTCTTGCGGTTATTCATTTCTGCCCCCGTAAGCCAAGCTCAAAAAGCAGCTCGTCTGCCTTTTTTTCGAGTGAGACTCCCGATTCGTTGATTATTATTCGGTCGGAGCGCGAGATATAAAAGTCGTCATCCTTTTGCGCGTCTATCCGCAAAAGCGCTGAGTCGGTGTCTATTTTGTCGCGCTCGGAAATGCGGCTTGCGCGCAAGCCTTTGGGCGCGAGAATAGAGAGCGTGAGGCTGCAGGATTTATCGTATCCTGCCTCAAAGAGCGTTGGCGCGTCTATAACGAAAAGCTCCTCACCGTTTTTTTCGCAGGTGTCGGCTATTTTTTTGATTTCGCTTATGACGAGGGGAAGCACCGCCTTGTTCAGACGCTCAAGCCTTTCCTTCTCGGCAAAGACGTACGCGCCGAGCTTTTTTCGGTCAAGACTGCCGTCCTCTGTAAAAAAATCATTGCCGAATTCAAGCCGTATCGCGTCAAGCGTAGGTGAGGGAGGGAGGAGCATAGAGTGATAAAGGGCGTCTGCGTTAAGCACGGAATACCCCCGCGCCTTGAGTATCTCGGAAAAAAATGTTTTTCCCGCGCCCGTAGGGCCTGTAAGACCGAGTATAAGCATGCTGTTCCTCCTTTCGTCCTATACTTGAATATAAATATAATAATTCATTATATATTATAACTCATTTTCGCGAATTTTTCAAGAGAAAACTCAAGTTTTTTGCGTACATCCGATTTATTGAAAAAAGAGGAAAAAGCCTGTTGAAAAAAACGGCAAAAAATAGTATAATATATATGTCCGATCAAATTTATTAAGGAGGCTTGCTCTGTGAAAAAATATTCGGTTATTCTTTTTGATGCCGACGGAACTCTTTTTGATTTTCCGAAATGCGAGCGCGAGGCGTTTAAGGAGGCGCTTTTGCGCTCCGATATCGTTGCGGATGAGGAAATGGTTTCGGCTTACCATAAAATAAACGACGATTTGTGGAAGGCTCTTGAGCGCAAGGAGATCGAGCGCGGCGAGCTTGTTTTCCGCCGCTTTGAAATATTTGCCGAGCGTTACGGGCTTGCTCTTGATTCAAAAATTATGGCTCGCGATTATGCCGATTGCCTTGCCGAAAGGGTTTATTTTATAGACGGGGCGCGGGAGCTTATCTCGGCTCTTTACGGCAAGGTCAGAATGTATATAATAACTAACGGAATAGAGCGCGTGCAGAGAAGACGCTGGGAGCTTTCGGGTCTTGAGAGTTATTTTGACGGGCTTTTCATATCCGAGGCTATCGGCGTAAATAAGCCCGACCCGCGTTTTTTTGCTTACGTTGCCGAGAGGATAGAGGGCTTTGAGCCTGATACCGCCCTGGTCGTAGGCGATTCTCTCAGCTCGGATATTGCGGGCGGAGCGGGCTATCGGATAGATACCTGTTGGTTTGCGCCCGCCGGTGATGAAAGCGCGCTGCCGACCTATACCGTTCGCGCTCTTGACGAGGTCTTACCTATTGCTTTGGGGGAATAATATGCAAGCTTACGAGCGTCTTTTAAAAGAAAACAAAATAGAATATATTCGCGATGACGCGGTGGCATCCCGCTCGACCTTTAAAATAGGAGGGCGCTCTGACATAAGCGTTTTTCCTAAAAATTCCGATGAGCTTCGCTTTTCCTTGCTTGAGGCAAGACGGCTTGGCATAAAGACCGAGGTCATAGGCAACGCGTCAAATCTGCTTTTCGCCTTTGAGCGTTATCACGGAGCTTTGGTCTTTACCTCGGAGATGAACTCGCTTTCTGTTGAGGGAAACCGTATTTACGCCGAGTGCGGCCTGTCGCTTGCAAGACTTGCAAATTCCGCGTTAGACGCATCGCTCACGGGCCTTGAATTTGCTTTCGGTATTCCAGGGCGTGTTGGCGGCTCGGTCTTTATGAATGCGGGAGCGCACGGCTCGGATATGTCAAGGGCGGTCGAATACACCGACGCTCTTGATTTGGAAACGGGTAAGATAATAAGAATAACCGAGCATTGCTTTGGCTATAGAAAAAGCATATATATGGAAAACCGCTCGCTTATCTGTCTTGGGGCGTCCTTTGCTCTCGCTAATGGCGATAAGAAAGCTATCAGTGAGCTTATGCGTGAGAACACCGAAAAGCGCAGAGCCTCTCAGCCGCTTGAGATGCCAAGCGCGGGAAGCTATTTTAAGCGCCCTGAGGGTGATTTTGCGGGCAGACTTATCGAGGAATGCTCGCTTAAGGGAGCGCGCATAGGCGGAGCGCAGGTCTCAAGCAAGCACGCGGGATTTATTGTGAATTGCGGCGGAGCAAGCTTTTCCGACGTTCTTGCTCTTGAGGAAAAAATAAAGGAAAGCGTTATGAGCCGCTTTGGCATTTTGCTTTGCCGAGAGGTAAGGCTTGTGGAGGATTGATATGTCGTTTACCGTTGATATAATTGACGAGCTTGCTTCGTCGGAATATGAAAAGACCTGCTGTAAAAAGGCTTTGCTTTGCGGGATATTCTTTTCGGGCGACCGAATTTCAAAAAAAGAGTCCTCGGTCGAGCTTAAAACCGAGAACAGCGCATCTTGCGCGGCATCTATTCTAAAAAAGCAGTTCTCCGCCGAGCCGTCTGTTTGCGAGGGTGTACGCGCGGGGCGTAAGTATTATCGCGTTCTTGTTGATTCGAGGGCGGTCTCGGTTTATCTTGACCGCATAGACAGAGATATGGCAGATGAGGAGGACGGGATACGCGATATTGTGGGATTTCGTTGTCCCGACTGTGAGAGAGCTTTCCTTGCGGGCGCGTTTATTTCGTCGGGTACGGCTACAGATCCCTATAAGAGATATTCTCTTGAGCTTGTGGCAAAAAATGAGAGCCGCGCTTCCCGTCTTTCCAGAATACTTTGCTCGCGGGATACCTACCCGAGCTGCGTTGACCGCCGAGGCAGAATAGGTCTTTATTATCGGGGGAATGAGGCTATTGCCGATATGCTTTCCTATATGGGAGCAAATCGGGCTTCCTTTGCCGTTATCAACGCTTATATGACTCACGCGATAAAGAATGACGAGAACAGAGCTACTAATTGCGTGCTTAAGAATATCGAGCGTTCGGTATCCTCTACCCGCAGGCATATCGAGGCTATTGAGGCTTTGAAGCGCAGCGGGAGGTATGAGTCTCTTGAGCCTGAACTAAAATACACCGCAGAGCTTCGTATTGCTTATGATTCGGCAACGCTTTCCGAGCTTGCCGCTCTGCATGAGCCGAGTATATCAAAATCGGGCTTGAACAAGCGTCTTGACAGACTCTTAAAGCTCGCCACGGAATGAGCTTTGAAAAAAGGTCGGCAGCGGTCGGTATAATATAGCATTTTATGCGAGATATTACTACTCATCCACCGCTGACGCGGTCCCCCTTCTCTCGCAAGAGAAGGCTAATTTAACCCATTCTTCCATCAACAGTTTCACAAAAAATCTATTGTCGGAGTAAAGTCACCCAAGCCTCGTCAGATTGTCAATCCAAGTGCAACACTTTTTTCAAAAAATCATTGGGAGACAAAAAACCAAGGCATT
>JAFQPL010000033.1 GCA_017411785.1 Clostridia bacterium | reverse complement strand
CTCGAACGGCGTTCACGTCCTCGCGAACAGAACGGCAAAGCGCCCTCGCTCCCCTATGCGCTCGCTTAACGGTTAAAGCGCTTCTCCTTGCAAGCTCGGCAAGCTCGGCGTTGATATATCCTATAAAATCGGGCTCTGCATCCTTTTTTATTTTATTTTCTATAAGCTTTTTCTTAATATTACGCTTAGTCACGGCTCTTACCTCCAAAAAAAATAGACCTCTACGCCACGGGCATAGAGGTGCAAGGCACGGTTCCACTCTAAGTTTCACTCAATGCTCTTAACGCGAGCAAACGCCGCCGCTACACAGCAAAAAGCCTTCACAGCAGGACCTCACGGACGCACAAGCCGTTCCTCTCATATTACCGCTCTCAGCCTAAACGGCGGCAAATCTCTGATTTCGACGTAACGGTTTCCTTCCGCTCACAGGTCACTACTACATTATACACGTTTTTCTACCTTTTGTAAAGGCTTTTTGCAAAAATTTTTCTCTTGCGGTCGTTTACGGCAAGAAAGCAGGCACAAATAAAAAAAGCGAAAAGCGCGAGGGAGAGTCTGCTCTCACGGTACAAAATAAAGGACGGCGCGTATGGCTCGCTAAAGCCCATTTTATCCCCAAAAAGCCTTACCGCGCCAAGAGAAAGCAAATAATAAGCTCCCGAGGAAAAAAGCTTTGAAAGAAAATACGGCTTTGCGGAAAGACCTCTCTCCCTGCAAATAAAGGAAAATTGACAAAGCACCGAAAGCCCCGAAAAGCCGAGGATCGCCGCTGCCAATGGCGCGCCATCCGCGCCAAATACCGAGGCTCTTGCGGCTCCTCCCGTCATTTCGAGCGAGCCGAGAAAAAGCGTAAGAATATACGGTGAATCAAAGAACGGCACGCTTCCGAGAAGATGCTCAAGGACCTCGCAAAGCATAGAAAAAAAGACCACGAAAGCAGAGATAGAAAGCAATGATACCGCGGAGGAGCTGACCGCGTCAAGAAAGACTCCGACTCCCACGGCGGAATTACTCTCTTTTCGTCTCACGCAAAAATATTCGCTTTCGTACTCCGAAAAAAAGAACCGTGAAAATATACCTATCACACCGCTAATAAAAACCGCTATAAAGTAAAGAGTAAGCCCAAAGCTCCAAGAACCGAAAAGTCCCTCTCCCACCGCGCTTATAAGAAACGCGGGGCTGGGGATCGACGTAAAAAGCGAAAGCCTTAAAAGCTCCGCTTTGCTTATCCTTCCGCTCTCATAAAGCGAGAATGCCGACTTTATTCCTATCGGAAAGCCAAGCATCATGCCAAGAAAAAAAGGTAACGTCCCCTCCCTTGATATCCCGAAAACCGCGGAAAAGACTCGGCCCAAAAGCCTTGTCAAAGCATCGCAGGCTCCGCTTCTTACGATGATATCGGATATGACCAAAAAAGGAAAGAGCGACGGTATCAGCTTGTTTACCGAAAGCTCTATTCCATATCTGACACCCTCGGCGCAAAGCTCGGAATAACGAAGCCCCAACACCAACGCGGAAAGCGAGGCTATTAAAAAAAGAAATCCCCTCAGAGTTTTGCTTTCTGTCATTTACAACAACTCCCGCTCATAAAATATTACAGTAAATTCTACACCGTATCACCGTAAAATATTCTTACTCCAAAGGAGAAGCTATGAAAGAAAAAAAGCCGCCCCTCGCCGAGCGAATCTGCCGCGCTCTCGACGTCCTGCCCGAATCTGTAGCTCACACACCGCTCATAGAGCTTCACGGCAGATCTCTGCTCAAAATCACCGACGGAGGAAAAATCCTGCTTTACACAAACGAAAAAATAACCGTGGCTATCGCAAGGTCGGAAAGCAGAATAACCGTAACGGGAAGCGCTCTTTCCTGCTCCTATTATAACCTCGGCGCCATCGGAATAGAAGGCTGCATCGACACCGTCAGCTTTGAGGAGGATACTCAAAAATGAGTGTAAAAGCATTTTTCTTCGGCTACGCGCTCATATCGGGAGACCGAAAGGATCTTGAGAGCGTTATAAATATCTGCTCGGAAAACGCAATCCATTTTTCAGGGATAGCGCTCGATGACGATTCCTTCACGTTCCGAGTCGGTCTCGCGCACCATAAAAAGCTCTTAAGACTTGCGCTTAACGCAAAAATCGAGCTTCATCTGATATCGTTAAAGGGAATTCCCTCTCTGCTTTGGCGGCACAGACGCAGAGCGGGCGTGCCTATAGGCATAGCTCTTGCCTTAGCGCTTTTTATATTTTTTTCGGGGAGAGTATGGGATATACGGATAGACGGCGCTACCAAGGTAAGCGAGAGGGAGCTTCTTAAGCTGCTTGAGGACTGCGGGCTCTGCGTTGGGAGCAAGCTTGATGACATCGACTGCGACGTTCTTGCAAATAAGGCTCTTATTCTCTCGGATGAAATATCCTGGATGAGCGTAAATCTCAACAAAAACGTTGCCTATGTTGAGATACGCGAGCTTGACATAGCCCCCGAGGGTGAGGGTGAGCCTCTATATTCAAACGTCGTCGCCTCGCGCGACGGAGTGATCGTAGGCCTTGAGAATATAAGCGGCAGACCGAGCGTAAAGATAGGAGACGCGGTAAGCCGCGGACAGCTGCTGATATCAGGAATATCGGGTGAGGACGGTAAGCCCCTGAGAATTATGCAGGCAACAGGAGAGGTATTTGCCGCCGTTGATGAAAGAATAGAGATCAGAATTCCGAAAAAATACACGAAAAAGATAACTAAAGGAGCTGTCGGCAAGGAAAAATCTTTAATTTTTTTCAAAAATGAGATAAAATTTTTCTCAAACAGTAGAAATTTACCCTCAACTTATGATAAAATAGAGGTAATAGAAAATCTCTACACAAAAACCGACGCAAAGCTGCCCGTCGCGATAAAGACAGTAAGCATTGTGGAATATGAAAACACAGAATTCACTCGGACCCCAAACGAAATGAAGGAGATCGCCCTGCGAGAGCTTTACCGACGCATCGACGAGGAGCTATCCGACGCTGAAATTCTTTCACGTACCACAAATATTGAAATGCTCGAGGATGAATGTGTGCTTATCTGCAATCTTTCCTGCGTAAGAAACATAGCCAAAATACAAGAAATCAATATAAACTGATAAAAGGATCTAATATGGAAAAGGTTACAAAAAACGTAAAAATAGACAGCACGGAGCTTACCGCAAGACTCTTTGGGAGCTTTGACGTCAACGCAAAAATGATAGAGGCTGCGTTCGGTGTAGGTCTGAAAAACAGAAGCGCGGACGGAGACTCGATAACGGTAAGCGGAGAGAACGCCGAGTCTGTCAAGGCGGCAGTAAGAGCAATAGAATCTCTTATACGTCTGGCGCGCTCAAACGAGGTGCTGACCGAGCAACAGGTTGGATACGTTATCTCGATGATACAGGACGGCAACGACGAGGAGCTTTTTGACCTTGACGATGAGTGTATCTGCATAACCACGGGCGGAAAGCCTATAAAGCCCAAGACCGTCGGACAAAAAAGATACGTCGACATGATATCAAAAAACACGGTAAACTTCGGCATAGGCCCTGCGGGAACAGGTAAGACCTTTCTTGCAGTGGCAATGGCAGTACGCGCGCTGCGGCAAAAAAAGGTCAATCGAATAATCCTGACCCGCCCCGCGATCGAGGCGGGAGAAAAGCTTGGATTTCTCCCAGGTGACCTTCAAAGCAAGATAGACCCCTACCTTCGCCCGCTTTACGACGCCCTCTTTGAAATGATGGGCGCGGAAAACTACGCCAGATTGCTTGAAAAAGGCGTAATAGAGATAGCGCCTCTCGCCTATATGCGAGGAAGAACGCTTGACGACAGCTTTATAATTCTTGATGAGGCTCAAAACGCAACCCCCGAGCAAATGAAAATGTTTCTGACACGCCTTGGCTTCAACTCAAAGGCTGTAATAACGGGCGACCTTACCCAGACCGACCTTCCCTCAGGGCAAAAGAGCGGTCTTGCCACCGCGGTAAAGATACTCGGTGACATAGACGACATCGGGATCCACGCCTTTACCGAGCGTGACGTGGTAAGACACAAGCTCGTAGCAAAAATAATTCTCGCATACGAAAAGCACGAGCGCAAGGAAAGCGAGCAAAGATCGGCTTCAAAGAAAAGCCCAAGACAGAACAAAACGGAGATCAAAAAATGAAAAAAGCAAAGCTTATGATATACTTTCTCAACGAGCAAAGCCTCTTTGAGATAACCTACGCGCAAAAGCACCTTATACGCCGCGCGATAAAATCAACGCTTGAATACGAGGGCTATAAAAACAACGCAGAAATTTCACTCACCTTTACCGACAACGAAAAAATTCGGCGCATAAACTCGGAATTCCGCAAGATAGATAAGCCCACAGACGTCCTCTCCTTCCCTCTTACCGACTACGAGAATACCCCCTCATCCCTTGCGGACGAGCCATCGGGAAGCCTTGGGGACATCGTAATATCTCTTGAGAGAGCAAAGGAGCAGGCAGACGAATTCGGACACAGTCTTGACCGTGAGATAGCCTTTCTGACGGTTCACTCAATGCTCCATCTTCTCGGCTACGACCACGTTGACAGCGAGGCGGACGAGCTTGATATGCGACGCAGACAAAGCGAGATCCTCAAAAATATGGGACTCGGAATAGAGCAATAAAAAAGGAACGGAAGAATAAAGAATGAAAAAAACGGCATTTATCGCCATCGTTGGCAGACCAAACGTAGGAAAATCCACGCTTCTCAACGCAATACTCGGTGAGAAGGTAGCAATAGTTTCAAGCAAGCCTCAAACTACTCGCAACAGAATAACGGGTATCTATACCAAAGGCGACGAGCAGTACGTATTTCTTGACACCCCCGGAATGCACTCCCCCAAAAATTCACTTGGCGAATTTATGGTAAAGACCGCCGACACCTCTATGAAGGATGCCGACGCGGTCGTTCTCGTGGTGGATACGGGCAAGGAAATAAGCTCAGTCGAGGAAAACGTCATATCTTACCTCAAAAAAAGCGGTATACCTTCGATCCTCGCCCTCAACAAGATAGATGCCTACGATGCTGAAACGGTGGCGCATACCATAGAAAAATACGCGTCGAGACACAGCTTCAGCGCATTCGTTCCGATAAGCGCGAAGAAAAACAAAAACATTGACGCGCTCATGCAGGAATGCTCGCAATTCCTTACCGAATCCGATTGGTTCTTCCCCGAGGATATGATAACCGATCAGCCCGAAAGACAGATTGTTGCCGAGATAATACGCGAGAAGATACTTCGCACCTTAAATAAGGAGATCCCCCACGGCACGGCGGTAGTCATCGAGGAATTCAAGGACGAGGACACGCTCATAAGAATACGCGCCGAGATATTCTGCGAAAAGGCATCGCACAAGGGAATAATAGTCGGCAAGGGCGGCGCGGCGCTTAAGCTTATCGGAACCTACGCAAGAGAAGACCTCGAGAAGCTTTTCGGCACAAAGGTCTACCTTAACCTCTGGGTGAAGGTCAAGGAGAATTGGCGCGAGAGCGCAAGAACCGTCAGCAACTTCGGCTACAGAGACGAAGATAAATAATTTTCGGAGCAAACATTTTATGAGAACGGCGATAGACGGACTCGTGCTTCGGGAGCTTCCATCGGGAGAAAACGATAAGCTTCTCTTAATTCTCACCGCGAAGGAGGGAAAGCTCTGGGTCACCGCCAAGGGCGGACGAAGCATAAAAAGCAAAAAAAGCGCGATATGCCGTCCCTTTACCTACGGTGAGCTTGAGATATACGAAAAGCACGGAAAGCTCTGGCTTACGGGAGGCTCACCGAATAACAGCTTTTTCGCTTACGGTGTAGACGTAAACGGCTACGCGCTTGCGTCATACTTGACCGAGATATGCGAGGAAATAACAGGAGAGGGCGAGGAGGCAGAGCTTGTGCTCCGGGCTACGCTCAACGCCTTTTACGCAATCGAAAAAAAGCTCTTTCCCCTTGAGCAGATAAAAGCGGCATACGAGTTTTTTGCCGCAACGGTCTCGGGATTCTCTCCCGACCTCTCACTTTGCTCAGACTGCTCAGCAAGCGAAAAGGAAAACGGGGAGTGCTTCCTTGACGTTATGAACGGCGCAATTCTCTGCTCCGAATGCGCAAAAGCACGTAAGGCAACGGTTTCGGACACGCTCACCGACATATACGAAACAAAAAGCATCTTGATGCCGCTTGACAGCTCCGCGCTCCACGCGCTTCGCTACTGCGCCGAGGCAGCGCCAAACAGACTTTTTAACTTTTCGATAACCGACGAAAAAAGCATGAAGCTTTTTTGCAAGGCAACCGAGGCCTATCTCCTTAACCATCTGGAGCGAGGCTTTAAAACCTTAAATTTCTATAATTCTATTAAGGACTGAAAATGAAGCTAAAGGAAAAGGCGCTCGTCGCGCTGGAATTCGACAAAATACGTGAGATGCTCGCCTCACTCTGCCCCACATCGGGAGCAAGAGAGACGGCTCTTTCGTTACGCCCCGATACAAGAGCCGAAATAATCGACAGAAATCAAAAGAAAACAACCGACGCAAGACGCCTGCTTGAAGCCAAGGGAATGCCGCCGTTTGGCACTGTTACCGACGTTACGCCTATATGCGAGCGGGCTTTAAAGGGCGCGACTCTTACCCAAAGAGAGCTTTTGGACACCGCCCTGCTTTTACGCTCCGCGCGCTCAATGCTTGACTACATCCGCTCAAACAAGACATTTGATAGCCGTCTTGACGAAATATTTGAGCGTCTTATTCCAAATCGCGCGACCGAGGACAGAATCTTCCGTTCGATAATCAGTGAGGAAACTGTAGCAGACGAAGCAAGCTCAGCTCTTGCCGATATCCGACGAAAGATAAAAACGGGAAATCAGCGGATCAAGGAGACTCTGGCAAAATATATAAGCGGCTCCTACTCAAAATATCTTCAGGAAAACAT
>JAFQPL010000005.1 GCA_017411785.1 Clostridia bacterium | reverse complement strand
CGTGATGAGATACAAGGGCGGCGCGCCGCCCTTGATGATAAACGCCGCATTCCGTGCGCCAATGATATGCCAAGCCTGCGGCTTGGATAAACAAAAAGAGAACTTTTGGTAGACAAAAGTTCTCTTTTTGTTGCCTTAAACGTGATAAAAGGTCAAAAATCGAGGTAAAAGCGAACAAAAGGTCAACCAGATATTGTATATTCCCACGTTTCAATTTTCTCGTCCTTGTACATTGTTTTGAATCCTATTGTTAGCGAATGTATAGTATCATCGGGAATTAAAACTTGGCAGTTATTGCCGTGAGGAAAGTGTTGCCCCATAATTTTTGTTTTTATTGTAAAGATACTATGGTCTTGGTCTACTTTATGACTTAATATCTTAAAATGCTGATTGTCGATTTGGATATTATAATGCTTTTTGATTTTTTCTAATCTTTTGTCTTTCATATTCAGCCTTTCATTTTTTCTTAATTATATCACACAATTGCAAACAAATCAAGGCGTAGCCTTGAATATCATCAATTCCGAAGGAATTGCATATCATCAACACAAAGTGTTGTATATCATCAAGCCGCAGGAAAGATACACGCTAAAGCGTGATGATATACAGCCCCAAAGGGGCTGATGATATGCACCGCACTTCGCGCGGCGATGATATGCCAAGCCTGCGGCTTGGATAAACAAAAAGAGAACATTTGTCGGTAGACAAATGTTCTCTTTTTGTTGGCAGGGGCGGGAGGACTCGAACCCGCGACCCACGGTTTTGGAGTGGCTCCGATGTGTCGCAAAGCCTTGAAAATACTCGCTTTTTTGCACGTTTCAAGGCACTTTTCACACTAAACCACGTGTCATAATTGTGTCTGAAAAAATTTGATGCTTTTTTGATGATATGATATTTTTTATTATAAAATCTTTAGTCTATCTTTAGTGTGCTGTGTTATAATTAAATTTACGGTCTTGTTATGAATTAAAAAAAGTGATATAATTTTTACAGGCAGACCGCGAAAGGAGGTGCTTTGTATGCGTATCTTGATTGCTGAGGACGATCCTAAATTGCTTAAAAGTCTTGTGCATATATTCGAGCTTAATAACTATGCTGTTGATGGTGTTGACAACGGAGTGGATGCCTTTGATTTTGCTTTTTCGGGTGAATATGACGGGCTTATACTTGATATTATGATGCCCGGAATGGACGGAGTGACCTTACTAAAAAAGCTTCGTTCAATCGGCATTACAACTCCTGCATTATTTTTGACTGCAAAGACAGAAATTTATCAAAAAATTGAGGGCTTGGATGCGGGTGCTGACGATTATCTTCCCAAACCGTTTTCTACGGGAGAGCTTCTGGCACGTGTGCGTGCTATGCTTCGCAGAAAGGATAATTTCACTCCCGACTTGTTGACATTTGAAGCTTTATCCCTTAACCGTTCTACCTATGAGCTTGTTTATCAAAATAAAACTCAGTCTCTTAGTTGCAAGGAGTTTCAAATAATGGAAATGCTTATGCAAAATCCAACAGCAATACTTAGTGCGGAGCAGCTTATTACCCATATATGGGGTTGGAATACAAATGTTGATACGAGTGTTATATGGGTTCATATTTCCAATATACGTAAAAAAATAGATCTGCTCGGTGCATCTGTGTTTATTAAGTTTGTAAGAAATGCGGGATACACCTTGGAGGTAACAAAATGATATACCGACTTCAACGCAAATTTATTCTGATATGCACCGTCTCCGTGCTTACTGTTGTTCTCTTGATGTTTGGTATTATCCTTGCCTTGAACATATCTTCGATGAATAGAAATATTGACATTCTTGCCGACAGAGTTTCCGAGGGTGGAGGAAGATTCCCAAAGAATTTTGATGAGAATTTTAAATTGCATAAAAGACCCGTTAAAAGCGAGGGCAATTTTGATTTTATCACCCCCGAAACACCTTTTTCAACACGTCATTTTACCGTGTTCTTTGATAGTGAAAACAATATAACGAGCACGTTTACAGAGTCTATTTATTCTATCGATGAGCAAACCGCAAAGGATTATGCCAAAAGGATTATAGATAATAGAAATGAGCGCGGTTGGGTATCAAATTATCGCTATAAAATATTTGAAACCGAGTCGGGAAAAGGTATAGTATTTGTTGACGGAAGTATGAATCGCTCAGCTCTTATGCAATCTACAACGATTGCGGGATGTGTTTTGCTTGGATGTGCCGCACTTGTATTGATTTTGATATTCCTACTTTCAAAAAAGGCAGTAAAGCCGATAGCGGAAAGCTATGAAAAGCAAAGACAGTTTATCACCGACGCAAACCATGAGCTTAAAACTCCGCTTACCTTAATTCTTGCGAATGCTGAGATTGCTCAGGATGAGCTTGGAAAAAATGAATGGATTGACGATATAATGTCCGAGGGGCATAGAATGACCGAGCTTGTGAATCAGCTTGTTGCGCTTTCGCGTATGGATGAGGAGAATTCTAAGCTGAATATTGCACAAATTCCTTTTGGTCAGCTTGTATTTGATACCGTTTCGGAATTTGAATCACTTGCAAATGGAAGAGGAAAAAAGCTTTCGTTAAACATTGACCGTTCAATAGTATATTTGGGTGATGAGATGCTTTTACACCGACTTGTAGGAATTCTTCTTGATAATGCGGTAAAATACTGTGACGAAGTTGGGGAGATAAAGGTTACTCTTGAAAAACGCCGACGTATTATTTTGAGTGTTGAAAATACTTATGCTGCTGTTGGAGAAATAGAGCTTAATAAGCTTTTTGACCGTTTTTACAGAGCAGACAAGGCAAGAAAATTCACAGGTGGATACGGAGTTGGACTTTCGATGGCAAAATCAATTGCGGAGAAGCATAAGGGCGAAATTACAGCCTACAAAAAAGATAAAACTAATATTGGCTTTAAAGTAGTTTTATAATAATTTGGGACTGAGTCATTCAGATGCAGAAGTCGTGATTTGGTTCTCGTCGGCGTACAAAGGTACGCCAGAGGACCAAAGCGCGGCTAAAAAACACACATAAAAATGGAATTTGAGAGATTTTTCTCGAAAATTCCTACAAAAAACAGCTTAAACCATGCTTGTTTTCACTGTTAAAGCTGATTTTTATTTAATTTTATTTCGTGTGTTTTTGTTCTGCGCTAAATGACGCAGCCCCTTTTTATAAATTTCATTAAATTTTCACATTTATCTTTAGTCTGTCTTAAGTATGGGTTGCTATAATATGCGTGTAGGATGCTTCTTTCGTCATCAAGGAGCATTTTTTTAAACAATATTATATTCGGCTTAAAAATTCATTCCTTTCTTGATTTTCAGTTTACATTCCTTACTTTTTCATGATGTAAATGTTCTCCCACCTGGATAAGCCGACTCGGGTTTGTGGCGCTGCAGACGAAGCCTCCGAGCTTGTATCATAACCACGGTACGAATATAATATACACTTGGGCACACCTAAAATGGCAGGCTGTGTCCAAGACCATAAAAGCTTTATTTTGGAGGTCTTTTTAATGTATGTAGTAAAAAACGCACTGCGGTGTATAGGCAGAGCAAAGGGACGCAATATTTTGATAGGTATTATCGCGCTCGTGATCGCCGTGTCGGCTTGTATCGGTCTCTCCATAAGACAGGCGGCGGAAAGCGCCAAGGAAAGCGCGCTTGACGGAATGAGTATAACCGCAACTATTCAATATGACAGAGCATCCGCTATGGGAGAGATGAGCGGAGGCAGAGGACAAGGCGGAAAGGGTGGAAAAGGAGACTTTGACCGCAATCAATTTGCAAATATGATGTCGGGTGCATCTTCTTTGACTCTTGACGAATATAAAAAATATGCAGAGGCGGAGAGTGTTGACGATTTTTATTACACCTTGACCGCATATTTTAACGGAAGTGAGAGCTTTTTAGCAGTTACCGATGAGGTTGAAGAAAGCACAGAATGTACAGAAAATATTGAAAATCCCTCTCTTGATATGTCCGATATGCCACAAGGAGCAGGGGGCTTTGGCGGCGGTAGAGGCTTTGGCGGCGGTGCGTCGGGCGATTTTTCCCTCATAGGATACAGTAGTGATAGCTCGATGACAGCTTTTGTAAACGGAAATGCTTCAATTCTCGAGGGAGGCTCAATGTTTGAAGAGGGAACGAGTGAGCTTGTTTGTGTTATCTCCGAGGAATTGGCACTGTATAACGGTATTTCGGTTGGTGATTCTATTATTATTTCAAATCCGTCGGTAGAGGCGGAAACTTATACATTAACGGTTTCGGGCATTTATACAAGTAGCGAAAATAACGATTTCTCTATGTCGATGTTTGGGAAGAGCCAAGACCCCGCAAACCAAATATATATGAGCGCAAATGCTTTGCAAGCTATTATAGATGAGTCGGCATCAAAATCGACTACCGTTACAGACGATTACGGCAGAGAAACAGAAACAAAAGTAGCAGGTACTCTTTCCGCAACCTACTCCTTTGCCGACGTTGAATCTTATGAAAAATTTGAGGAAGAAGTCCGTGCGCTCGGTCTTGACGAGTCCTACACCGTATCATCGAGTGACATTTCTGCTTTCGAGAGCAGCCTTGCACCTCTCAATACACTCAGCACGATGGCAGGTTGGTTCTTGCTTGTCATTCTCATTATCGGCAGTATTATCCTTGTAGTGCTTAACATCTTCAACGTGCGTGAGCGCAAATACGAGGTCGGCGTGCTGACCGCCATGGGTATGAAAAAATGGAAGGTTGCCGCGCAGTTTATGTGTGAGATACTCGTAGTAACAATGCTTGCCGTTATCATCGGCGCAGGCATCGGCGCGGTAAGCGCGGTTCCCGTTACCAATGCTTTACTTGAAGGTCAGGCACAGAGTCAGAGCAATCAGCAAAGTCAAATGGAACAAAACTTTGGCCGTCCGGGTGACTTTGGCGGCGGTATGATGGGAGGCGATATGCCATCCGACATTCCTTCCGACGTGCCGAGTGATATTGGCGGCGGAAGAAATAACCGTTTTGAAAATATGCTTGGCGGTGCTGCCGACTATATTACCGAGGTGGATTCGGCTATGAATTTAACGGTAGTATTTCAGATGATAGCGGTAGGACTCTTGCTCACGTTGATTGCAAGCGCGGCATCGGTGCTGTTCATTATGCGATACGATCCCTTGAAGATCCTCGCTAACAGAGATTAAGGAAAGGAGAGTGTGTGAAAAATGGCTTTATTATCGCTTCAAAATATCAGCTTCTCTTACGACAGAACGCCCGTCTTAAAGGACATTTCCTATGACTTTGAGAAAGGAAAGATGTACTGCATCATCGGTAAATCCGGCGCAGGTAAGACCACGCTCCTCTCCCTTTTGTCGGGACTTGCAAAGCCCACCGCAGGTGATATCATCTACGACGGCAAAAGCATTGCCAAGATAGATAAATATACCTTTCGCTCAAAGTATATAGGCGTGGTTTTTCAAAGCTTTAATTTGATTACTAAATACACCGCACTTGAAAACGTAGTTCTTTCAATGGATGTTTCGGGTGCGAAAATTAAGGATAAAAAGAAAAAAGCCTTGGAGCTTCTCGATAGCGTAGGGCTTGATGAGGACGAGGCAAACCGCCGTGTGCTGAAGCTTTCGGGCGGCCAGCAGCAGAGAGTGGCAATCGCACGCGCACTTTCTTATAATCCCGATATAATTCTTGCCGATGAGCCTACGGGAAATCTTGACCGTGATACGCAAAAAGAGATAATGGAAATTTTCCGTGAGCTTGCAAATCAAGGAAAGTGCGTCATTCTCGTCAGCCACTCTCCCGATGTTGCAGAGATGTGCGACGAAAAATATGAGCTTATTAAAATATCGGGCAGAAATAAGAAGAAATGATTTAGTACGGACATCTTTGGTAATAAATTTTACACAAGGAGAATAAAAAATGGCACCTTTAATTAAAAAAGCCAGGAACGGCAACAGTGACGCTTTTATAAAGCTTTATGAAATGAATAAGCAAACGGTATTTGCTTTGTGCGAGCTTTTGCTTTGTGACTTTAACTTGGCAGAAAGTGCGTGTATTCACGTTTTTAAAAGTGCGTGGCAATTTATATTAGACGGTAAGATAGAGTCTGAGCAGGAGTTTAGGGAATTTGTTATAAATAAATCAGTAAATCATTGTAAAAACAAGTTATCTAAGTCTGATAACAAGGCATTTAAAATGCCGCAAAATAAAAATTTTATCGTATCAACCTTTAATACGGATGAAATGATTGATTACGGTGATATTTGCTATGCGGCACTTGTAAGTTTGCCTGTAATTCATAGATTTATTTATGTTCTGGACGCTTATGCGGAATGGTCAAATGACGAAATTGCCGAGGTTTTACATACTAAAGCCGAAACTGTAAGGATCGCCATTGAGGTCGAGCAGACTAATCTTGATCGTTTTTCATATTTTATCAAGCAGGAGAAGGGGCAAGACGCAAATATAAGCGTAAATGATTTTAAAGAATATATTTTTGATTATAAAAATGCTTGTGAAATCACAAAAGCAGTTGATTCTGTTGTGATTTTTAGTATTGATTCGGTTGTAGGACCGATAAAAAGTGCAAGGAAAAAGAAATCCTTAAAAATAGGCTTGATTGCGGGTATTTCCTTTATAGTTGTGCTTCTGTTGACATTAGGAATAGTTGCTATTTGCTTGTCGCAAAAGGATAACGATAGCACGGAAGAGGATTATTATGACGATTATTATGATGAATATGATGAAGAATATGATGAAGAATATGACAGTATAGAGTGGATCACTTCAATTGAATCTCCTACCCACTATGCAATTATTGATATAGCAGATTATGGAAAGATCACAGTAGCACTTGATGAGGGTAGTGCTCCCGAAACAGTTGATAATTTTGTAGCACTTGCAAAATCGGGATTTTATGACGGACTTACCTTTCATAGAATTATTGAGGGCTTTATGATGCAAGGCGGTGATCCTAATTCCGACGGTACGGGTGGAAATACCGATGAAGACGGAAACGAAATAAACATTGCGGGCGAATTTTATTATAACGGATACAATAATTATTTATCGCATACGAGAGGAGCAATATCAATGGCACGTGTCGATGACTATAACAGTGCAAGTTCTCAATTCTTTATTGTTCAAGAGGATTGCTCGGCAGATCTTGACGGTTCTTATGCGGTGTTCGGATTTGTAACTAACGGAATGGATGTTGTTGATGCGGTGTGTGCGGCGGTAGAACCTACAGATGATAACGGTGCGGTAGAGGCCGAAGAGCAGCCTGTGATTACGACGATCACAATCTACACGCCTGAGGAATACGAGCAGCTGCTTGCTGATAGCACGGTTGACGGAGAAGAGGTAGCCATTGACGCTAAGATTGCAGAGGTGTCTGCTATAAGCACAAGGGATCAAAGTCTTTTCCTTACGCTTTACGGATTAAATGAGGAATCGTCTGATTATGAAATCACCGATGTTGCCAAGATTGACCTTTCAAAATACGAGGCAACCGAAAAGCTTGAAAAATATGGGGTAGACTCGACTGCAAAGGTTTATGAGCTCAAGGACGGAGAGCTTGTGGAATTTGAAGCCTCAAAGATCGTTGAGGGAGATATAATAGTTATATATACCGATGCGGAGGATATTGTCAACGTAATTGTATATCATAACGAAAATCTTGAAAAAGAGGAAAGTGCAGAGGAAACGGTGTAATTAAAATAGCTTAATGTAGATGATAAAAGGAGAAAGCTATGAAGATAAAAATATATTCAATAATGCTTACTGTTTGCTTGTTGTTGAGTATTTTAGTTTTGTTTTCTTCGTGTGATATGAATACTTCAGCAGGAGTGATGAATGCAGAAATAAATGAAAACGGAGAGCTTGTTTTAAGCTATGCCGACGGTTCGGAGCAGAATTTAGGCGTTGTAGTAGGAGCAAACGGTGCTGACGGTAAGGACGGTTCTAACGGTTCTAACGGTTCTGACGGTGCGGTTTCTTCGGGAACAGTGGTGATAAACAGTGAAAAAAGTAATATTTCAGCCGCAACTGCAAAGGGACTTGCGAATGCGGTAAGCATAACCTGTAATTTTAAAACAACGGTTCAAGTGGGCGGAGGCTGGCGACCCGGTTCGTCAAATACTTCTTCAAAGGAGTATAGTTCATCAGGCTCGGGAGTTATATATAAGCTTGATAAAGCGGCGGGAGATGCCTTTATTATAACTAATTATCATGTGGTTTATGATGCAAGCAGTAACAGTAAAAACGGTATCAGCGAGGATATAAAGGTATATATTTACGGTTCAGAGCTTGAAGAAAATGCAATAGAAGCAGCTTATGTCGGCGGCTCTCTTTATTATGATATTGCGGTTCTCAGAGTTGAAGACAGTGAGATATTAAAAAATTCAAGCGTTATGGCTGTTGAAATATCAAATTCGGATAATGTTGCGGTCGGCGATAACGCTATTGCAGTAGGTAACGCACAAGGATACGGTATTTCGGCTTCGTTTGGCATTGTGAGTGTTGATTCAGAGTATATCACTATGACTGCGGCAGACGGAAAAACGTCGGTTTCTTTCCGTGTTATGCGTATAGACACTGCGGTAAATTCGGGGAATAGCGGTGGCGGTCTTTATGACGATAAGGGTAACCTTATTGGAATAGTTAATGCAAAAATAGTTGAAGATGGCGTTGAAAATATCGGATATGCAATTCCCTCAAACGTAGCGGTGTCTATAGCTGAAAATATTATTGATTATTGCTATGAAAAGGATACACAAAGAGTTCAAAGAGCATTACTTGGTATTAAGGTAAGCACGTCAAATTCAAAGGCAGTGTATGATTCGCAAACGGGAAGATTTGAAATTAAGGAAACGGTTTCGGTTTACGAGGTCAATGATAATTCGCTTTCGGACGGAGTGTTAAAGGTAGGCGACGTGCTTCAAAGCGTAGTGTTAAGGGAAGAAATAACAGAGATAACGCGTCAGCATCACGTTATAGATATGATGCTTGATGTACGTGTGGGCGACATTGTTACCTTTAATATTTTGCGTGACGGAGAAGAAAAGAGCGTGAGCATTACTATTACAGAAAAGTGCTTGACGGAGTATTAATAGAATTTCACCCCTCAAAAATTGGGGCGCATAAACAAAGAAAAAGGCGACCGCCAACGCGGTCGCCTTGATGCTTTTTGAGGCTTTATTATACGGAAAGAGTGTCAGATTACGTCAAGAAAGATGTGAAAATGTTGAATGGGGTAACGGATGGGTTTTGTTTGTAATAGGTTGCGAAAATCGTGAAAATATGGTATAATATAAAAAATTTCAAAGGAGCTTTTGAGATGAAAGGTAATGAAAAATTTGTGTTTGATGGGGAAAGCACAGAATTTGATTTTTTAGATTTTTGGAGATTTCATTTTTCAAACATATATGATTTACAAGATAAGCTTGCAGAGTTTATTGTATCTAAAGCGCTTGGTGTTAATGAAGCACAAAATGACCAATATTGGACTTTGTGGGATGTGTCTTATCGTGGTAAGCGTATAGAAGTAAAGGAAACATCATACTATCATTCATTCAATGAGGAAGGAAAAGTTTCAAATCGTAGAAGTTTTGGTATTACTATGGCGAATGGTTCTTATGATACTGAAAAAAGCGGAAATGAAGAATTTTGTAGGCAGAATGATATTTATGTGTTTTGCTTAAATATTGGAGATACACGGAAAACTTCATATCCGTTGAATTTAAATAATTGGGAGTTTTATATCGTTCCTACATCTGTGATTAACGAAAAATGCGGTAATAATAAGACAATTTCATTAGGACGAATTAAGAGCTTGGGATATTCAGCAAAGCGATATGATGAAATAAAAATAGAAATTGATAATATTATTGATTTAATGTTATAAATAAAAAAGGCGGTTGCGTGATGTAACCGCCTTAAAACGTTTATGCTTTTTTGATGCTGTATTGTACGGAAGCGGTGTCATACAATGGAGTGGATGGGATAGGAGCAGTGGCGAGGGAATCACGGCGAAGCCGTGTATATCATCAATGCGAAGCATTGCATATCATCAATTCCGTAGGAATTGCATCTCATCAAGCCGCAGATATACACGCTAAAGCGTGATGATATACAAAAAAGGCGGATTTCAGCCTTTTTCGATGATATACCACCATTCGGTGGATGATATGCCAAGCCTGTGGCTTGGATAAAAAAATCCTCATTCCGAAGAATGAGGATTTTTTGGCAGGGGCGGGAGGACTCGAACCCGCGACCCACGGTTTTGGAGACCGGTACTCTACCAACTGAGCTACACCCCTATGCACTCGTATATTATATCACATACTTTTTGCTTTTGCAAGTCTTTTTTTGATTTTTTTCTTTCTTTTTTCTTACTTATTATCACTTTTACTTCGTTTCTCTTGCTTTTTGCGGGCTTTTATGCTATAATTCTTTTAATAAACTTATTTTCGGAGGCTTTTTATGAGGCTTGATGATCTGTTTAATCAAAATAAAATGCACCTTTCCTTTGAGGTCTTTCCCCCAAAGACCGATACTGCCTTTGAGAGCGTTAAGCGCGCTACCGAGGAGATCGCGACCTTGCGTCCCTCTTTTGTCAGCGTTACCTACGGCGCGGGCGGCGGTACGAGTCGCTATACTCTTGAGATTGCAAAAAATATAAAAAAGAATTACGGTGTTCCCACTCTTGCTCACCTTACCTGCGTTTCCTCCACCAAGGATACTGTACGTGAGCGAATCGTTCAGATGCACGAGGCGGGAATTGAGAATATTATGGCTTTGCGCGGTGATCTTACTCCCGAGCTTGAGGCTACCGACCGCTCGGGCTGGGCTTACCGTCACGCCGTTGATCTTATTCACGACATAAAGGAAAGCGGATACGATTTTTGCATAGGCGGCGCTTGCTATCCCGAAATTCATCCCGAGAGCGCAAATCAGCGGGATGATATAAAATATCTCAAGGAAAAGGTGGATGCGGGCTGCTCATTCCTCACCACACAGATGTTTTTTGACAACAATCTTCTCTACAATTTTCTTTACAAGATTCGCGAGGCGGGAATTACCGTTCCCGTAATTCCCGGCATAATGCCCATAACCAACGCAAACCAGATCGAGCGCGCTATTAAGCTTTCCGGTTCTTTTGTGCCTCAGCGCTTTAAGGCGTTGGTGGATAAGTTCGGTCATTCTCCCGACGCTATGAAGCAGGCGGGAATTGCCTATGCTACCGATCAGATAATCGATCTTTTTGCGAACGGAATCCTCAACGTTCACGTTTATTCTATGAACAAGCCCGATGTTGCCGCGAGCATTCAAGGCAATCTTTCAAGCATTATCGGGTAACTGCTAATGGCTACTGTTTTTGTGGAGAGCTACGCTTTGCCGCCTGTTGACAGGCGTGAGGTGCTTCGTTATTCGGGTGTTCGCTCCTCCTCGGGCGAGACCGAGGAGCTGAATTCGCTTCTTGACGCCGCAATATCTCTTTCTGCCGATCTGCTAAATCCTCGCGTTTGCTTTTGCGAGCTTGCCTTGTCGGAGCTTGATCTTGGCGGCTCTCTGGATCTAAAAAATCATTTGCGTGACTGTCACAGCGCTATAATTTTTGCGTCTACTCTGGGAGTTGCTCTTGACCGTCTTATTTCCCGTTACGGCGTGATCTCACCCGCTACGGCTCTTATGCTTGAATCGTTGGGAAACGAGCGTATAGAGGCTCTTTGCGACGCTTTTTGCTCATCTGTTGCCGATCGTAAGGCGCGCGAGCATTTAGCCGTTACCTCGCGCTTTAGTGCGGGCTACGGCGATCTTTCTCTTGAGTATCAAAAAAAGATTTTTGATCTGCTTGATCCGCCCTCTCGAATAGGGCTTACTCTTAATTCAAGCTATCTTATGTCACCGTCGAAATCTGTAACCGCGATTATCGGTGTTAAAAAAATCAAAGGAAACTGAAAAATGGAGATTTTAAAATATCTTAACAGCAATCTTTTATATCTTGACGGCGGAATGGGAACGCTTCTGCAGAAGCGCGGACTTTCCGTGGGCGAGCTTCCCGAGCGTTGGAATATCACTCATCCCGATGTGATCGTAGACATACACAGAGCCTATCTTGATTCGGGCTCAAACGTTATAAGCACTAATACCTTTGGCGCTAACCGATTGAAGTTTTCCGCCGCCGAGCTTGATTTGATTATAAGGAGCGCGGTTGAAAACGCTCGTCTGGCTATCTCGCAGAGCAAGCAAAACAACGCCTTTGTGGCTCTTGATATAGGTCCTACCGGTAAGATGCTTCGCCCTTACGGCGAGCTTGATTTTGAGGATGCGGTTTCTGTTTTTTCCGAGGTCGTTGAGCTTGGTGTTAAATACGGTGTAGATCTTATCTACATTGAGACGATGAACGACTCCTATGAGACTAAGGCGGCGCTTCTTGCCGCAAAGGAAAGCTCCTCGCTTCCCGTATTTGTTTCTAACGCCTATGGGGAGGACGGAAAGCTTATGACGGGAGCGTCTCCTTTAGCGATGATCGCTCTGCTTGAGGGAATGGGCGCCGATGCCATCGGTGTAAATTGCTCACTCGGTCCGTCTGCTTTAGCTCCTATCGTACGCGAATATTTAAAATATTCCTCGCTTCCTGTTCTTATGAAGGCTAATGCGGGACTTCCTACCGTTACCGATGGGGGAACGGTTTTTGACGTTTCTGCCGAGGAATTTGCTGCTGAGGTTTCCGCTCTTGTCAGGGAGGGTGTGCGAATTGTTGGCGGCTGTTGCGGAACTACGCCCGAATACATTTCCGCGCTCAAGTCGCGTACGCAGGGAATTACTCCTATTGCCGTTGAAAAAAAGAATATTTCCGTTGTTTCCTCGTACAGTCGAGCCGTTCTTTTCGGAGAGCGTCCCGTGCTTATAGGAGAGCGTATAAATCCTACGGGTAAAAAGCGTTTCAAGGAAGCCTTACGCTCGGGAGACATTGATTACATACTTAATGAGGGAATCTCTCAAGAGGAGAAGGGAGCGCAGATACTTGACGTAAACGTCGGTCTTCCCGAGATAGATGAGGTACAGATGCTTCGCAGTGTAGTATGCGAGCTTCAGGCTGTAACTCCGCTGCCCTTACAGATAGATACCTCTGACGCATTTGCAATGGAGGCGGCGCTTCGCCGTTACAACGGTAAGGCTATGATAAATTCGGTCAACGGAAAGCCCGAGAGCATGGCCTCGGTATTTCCGCTCGTCAAAAAATACGGCGGTCTTGTTGTGGCTCTTACTCTTGACGAAAACGGAATTCCCGCTGCCGCGGAGGGCAGACTTGCTATAGCGCGCCGTATACTTTGTGAGGCTGAACGCTACGGAATATCGAGGAATGATATTATTTTTGACCCGCTTGCTCTTACGGTAAGCGCGGATGACAGAGCCGCGGTCGAGACTCTGCGCTCGATAGAGCTTATTTCGAGTGAGCTTGGATGTCTTACCTCTCTCGGCGTTTCAAACGTTTCATTCGGGCTTCCGTCGCGCGAGACCGTTACATCAACCTTCTTCACAATGGCTATGACTAAGGGGCTTTCCGCGGCTATTATGAATCCTTACTCTCTTGATATGCAGAAGGCGTACCGTTCGTTTTTAGCGCTTTCGGGTCTTGATTCGGCTTGCTCTGAATATATAGAGTTCGCTTCAAGCATGCCAACCGAGAGTGTTGCCGCTACATCGGCGGCTCCCAAGGAAACAGAGGCATATAAAAGCGAGCTTCAGCGAGCGATAATAAAAGGACTTAGAGAGGAGGCTGCGCGGCTTACCTCAGAGCTTATTTCGTCATCTGTAGCACCGCTTGACGTGGTGCAGAATGAAATTATACCTGCTCTTGATACGGTCGGCATCGGGTTTGAGAAAAAGACCGTTTATCTGCCGTCGCTTCTTATGAGCGCGGAGGCGGCTAAATCGGCTTTTGATGTTATCAAGGCTAATATGCCTTCGGGAGATAAGAACAACAGGGCGACTGTCGTCATAGCTACCGTAAAGGGCGATATACACGATATCGGAAAAAATATAGTAAGACTTTTGCTTGAAAATTACGGCTTTAACGTAATCGACCTCGGCCGTGACGTAGCGCCATCGGTTATCGCGTCAAAGGCGGCAGAGCTTAATGCCTCTGTTGTTGCGCTCAGCGCGCTTATGACTACAACCGTTCCCGCTATGGAGGAGACGATAAAGCTTGTGAGAGTCAGCGCACCAAACGCTAAGATAATTGTCGGCGGAGCGGTGCTTACTCAGGAATATGCCGATATGATAGGCGCGGATAAGTATGCAAAGGACGCTATGGGCGCCGTAAGATATGCCGAGAGCATCTGCTTGTAATTTGATAAAGGGGCTGTCTCATTAAGCGCAGAACAAAATTACACGAATTAAAATCATAAATCAATACCGCTTTATTATCAAAAAAGTGATAGTAAAGCGGTATTTTTAGGTAGAAATTTTTACAAATTTCAATTCTTTATGTAATTTTTAGTTGCGTTTTCGCTCTCTGTCGTACCTTTGTACGCCGACGAGAACGAAAACACATCTTCTGCATCTAAATGAGACAGCCCCTTTGTATTTTTAATCTATCAATTCAAATCTTTCCGTAAAGTGGAAATGGTCGGCGTAGCCTACCGATACGGTGAATTCTCCGGGCTCGGAAATGAATTCGCCCTTGGGAGTCCAAAGCTTCAGCATAGGCTCGTTTATCTCAAGCTCAACTGTTTTTGTTTCTCCCGGCTCAAGATAAATTTTCTTGAATGCCTTGAATTCCTGTACAGGCTTTGCCGTGCTTGCCACAAGGTCGTGGAGATAGAGCTGAACTACCTCCTTTGCGCCGACGTTTCCTGTATTGGTCAGCGTTACCGAAACCTTTATAGTATCTTCCTTTGTCATTTTGGTCTTGTCAAGCGTCATAGAGTCGTATCTGAAGGTCGTATAGGAAAGACCGTATCCGAATGTAAACAAAGGAGATGTTCCGCAATCCAGATATGCTGATGTAAAATTGTGAGGAGAGGGAACGTCAAGGTACTGTGCGCGCGGAGGACGGTTCGTTTGTGTTCTGTTATAGTAAACAGGGCATTGACCTACCGAGCGTGGAAAGCTCATTGAAACCTTACCCGAGGGACTTACGTCACCAAAAAGAAGCCGCGCTGCCGCCGAGCCTCCCTCGTGTCCCGGGAGGTACATCTCAAGGATTGCAGGAACGTATTCGTTTTCCTCGGTGATAACCAAGGGTCTGCCGCCAAAGAGAAGCATTGCCGAATTTTTCTGTACCGCGGTGACCTCTCTTACAAGAGTGCGCTGAACCTTGGAAAGTCTTATATCGGTTCTTGAATTTGCCTCGCCGCTGTATCTGCCGCTTTCTCCAACGCAAAGTATTGCGACGTCTGCGTTTCTTGCAAGCTCAACTGCCTCTGCGATATTGCTTTCGTCCTCGTCGTTGTAGTCACGGGTACAAACGTCGAGAGCAATGACCTCCGCATCCTTAAGAAGCTCCTTGACTCCTGCGTAGACGGTAGTTGCTTTTGTTTTATCTCCGCGAGAGCTCCACCAGCTGAGTATCGAGTAGGTGGTGGCAAACGGACCTAAAAGAACGACCTTTTTTACGTCCTTGGAGAAGGGAAGAACACCGTTATTCTTCAAAAGCACCGCGCTTTCCTCGGCGGCTCTGCGAGCTATCTCTCTATGCTCGTCACAAAGCTCAAGCTTTGCAACAAGAGCGGGGTCAGCTCCGTGATAGGGATTTTCAAAAAGACCGAGGTCGTTTTTAAGCTTGAGGACTCGCATAACAGAGCGGTCGAGCTGCTCCTCTGAGAATACGCCCTCCTCTATGAGCTGCTTTAAGTAACCTGCGTAGCAGGGAGATATCATATCTATGTCGCACTGCGCGTCAAACGCAAGGCGGGCGCAGTCCTTGTAATCCTTTGCAACACCGTGGGTGATAAGCTCCTTTACGGCAGAATAGTCACTGTTTACTACACCGTCAAATCCCCACTCGTCACGAAGTATGTCACAAAGAAGATATTTATTTGCGGTTGCGGGAACTCCGCAAACCGAGTTGAAGGATGGCATGATCATATCAACTCCCGCGTCAACGCAGGCTTTATATGCGGGTAAAAAGTATTCGCGAAGCGCATGCTCGGATAACTCAGCGGCGTTATAGTCTCTGCCGCCCTCTCCCGCTCCGTAAGCCGCAAAATGCTTTGCGCAGGTCGCTATGCTTTCCTTGCTGGAAAGCCCTTTTCCTTTATATCCGCGTATTTGCGCGGCGGCCATAACACCCGTATAGTAGGCATCCTCTCCAAAGCCTTCCATTACGCGTCCCCATCTTGCGTCACGTGAGAGGTCTACCATAGGTGAGAATGTTAAATGAACGCCGTCTGCGGCAGCTTCCTTTGCCGCCATGCGACAGCATTCCTCAACCAAATCAGGCTCAAAGGAAGCTCCAAGCGCCAAAGGAATAGGGAAGATAGTACGGCAACCGTGTATAATGTCGTTGGCGAAGATCATGGGTATCCCGTTTCTGTCATCCTCGATATGCTTTTTTTGTATCTTTATTGCATTTTCGGCATTTTTAAAGTTAAGAAGGCTGCCTATGTTTTTTCTGTAGTCCAGATCCAACTCAAGCTCGGTCGCGGGGCCTGTAAGCTCCGAATCATCCTTTAAAAAGAAAATTCCGTTAGTTTGCACGAGCTGCCCTATCTTTTCATCAAGTGTCATCTGCGCAAGCAGTTCCTTTAATTTTGCTTCGCTAGCCATATATTGCTCCTTTTGTTTATTTTTTAATTGTTTAAAGGGGATGCCGAAAGTGAATTGCGACATCCCCTTAGGATCAAATCTTTAATTTTGATTTAATTTTTTGCGTTTTCAGATGCCTTTTCGTTTTCATTGCTTGAATCAACAACGGTCTTTTTAAAATAAGAGAGCACTATTGCAATGAAAAGGATGATCTCTACTGCTAACAACGCGATGACCGCAAAGATAGCGGCGGTCTTTACCATCGAGGTTTTATCAAGCTCTATTGCCCGTGCAGAGCTTACAAGATTACACTCGATAATATCGTTGGGCTCAAACGGGGTCGAGTTTGCGATAACTACGTCGGATACTTCTTTGGGAATGTTTTCGATTATTTTGTTTGCAAGCTCCTCGTTATCCAAAACGCTTACGTTTACGTATACAAAGCTGCTTGCTTCACCGTTTTTACCTGCAGAGGACGCGTTGCTTTCATGTGCTATGCTGTAGGTTACGCTCTTTTTGTAGGTATCAAGCATTTTTTTGTTATCCTTATCGGCCAACCACTCTGCGCGAAGCTCGTTGGTTATCTCGTCTGACTTCTTTATTGCAAGCTCATAGCTCTTTTGCGTAGCGATAAGCTCCTGCTCGGCAAGCTTCTGGCGGCTGAGCGCTTTATTATGCTCATCGAACGCCGTTCTCTTTGCGGCTGCAAGCTCGGCAAGCTGAATTTCAAGTGCCGCGATGGTATCCTTGAATGCAAGGTTGTCCGCGTTTACGCTCATATAAACGTCAAAGGAATCCTTTGCAAGCGTGTAATCGGAATTTGCTTTATTAAGCTTGAGCTCAAGGATGCTTATTTCGCTCGGAAGCTCCTTGAGAAGCTCCTTGAGCTTCTTTATGGTTTCGTATGAAGCAAGCTTGGTGTATTCATATTCGGTAACATCTTCCTCTTGCTCTTTGGTGTAGTCGAGATCGAGAATATCTATCTTTACGGTCTTTCCGCTATCGGTTGTATATTCTACTTCTTTAGTTCCTATAAGAACGTTTTTTGCAAAATTGTCGGATTCAAGCAAGGGGAGCACGTTTTTATATTCGTACTTTTCGGGTGTGGGGAAATAAAAGGTAAGGGTATTACCGTAGGATTTTTTTGCTAAAACTACAGACAAAGCTCCGATAGAGCCGCCGAGTATTGCCGCTACAAGTCCGAATATGACGAGCTTTTTGAGTTTACCCTTGAATATCTTAAATAATGAGGCAAGGGAGAGCTCGAATTCCTGATTTTCGTTTTTGTTTTCCATATCTTTACGTCTCCTTTAGGCGTATATTATAATAAACAAGAATATTATATCATTATTCCTTGTTTTTGTCAACACAAAAAAGCTTAATGGGTCAATTTGTAAAAAAATATTTTAGTAAAAAATATAGAGCAAATCAAGTGTTAAATCTATTGACTTTTTTTGAAATAGGTGTATAATTAATATGACTTACTGTGTTGTAATTTATTATTAATTTATATAAAGGAAAGTGAAGTATTATGGCAGAATTTTTAACGGCAACCGATAAGAGAACGCATCTTTGCGCCGAGCTTAACGAGAATAACGTTGGCGAGAGCGTTTGCGTAATGGGATGGGCTCAAAAGCAAAGAGACCTTGGCGCGCTTATTTTTATTGATCTGCGCGATAGAAGCGGAATTCTTCAGCTTGCGTTTGACGATAAGACCGATAAGGAGGTTTTTGATAAAGCGTTTTCCGTGAGAGCCGAGTTCGTTCTTCTTGCGAAGGGTGTAGTTCGCGCGCGCGGCGAGAGCGCGATAAACAAAAATATTCCCACGGGAATGATAGAGGTAGCTGTTGAGGAGCTTAAGATCCTTTCGGCTGCGGAAACGCCTCCGTTTGAGATAACCGAAAACAGCAAGGTAAACGCAGAGCTTCGTTTGCGTCACAGATATCTTGATCTTCGCCGTCCCGACATGCAGAGAAATATTATCGCGCGCTCGACTATATCCAAGCTCGCAAGAGATTATTATGCTGAAAACGGCTTTATAGATATCGAAACACCGAATCTTTGTAAGCCTACGCCCGAGGGCGCGCGCGATTATCTTATACCCTCAAGAGTTCACAAGGGAAAATTCTATGCGCTTCCTCAGTCGCCTCAGCTTTATAAGCAGCTTTTGATGGTTTCGGGATTTGACCGTTATTTCCAGATCGCACGTTGCTTCAGGGATGAGGACCTCAGAGCCGACCGTCAGCCCGAATTTACTCAGCTTGATACCGAGATGTCCTTCGTTACCGCGGATGACGTAATGAAGGTTCACGAGGGCTTCCTTAAATACGTTTTGAAGAACTATATGGGTATTGATTACGAGGGCGATTTCATTCGTATGCCTTATGAGGAGGCAATGAACCGATTTGGCTCGGACAAGCCCGATATACGATTTGGCTTTGAGCTTTGCGATCTTTCCTCGCTTCTTAAGGATTGCGGTTTTAAGGTCTTTGCGGGGGCTATCGAAAACGGAGGCTCGGTAAGAGCTATTAACGTAAAGGGCGGAGCTAAGTTCTCGCGCAAGGAGATAGATTCGCTTGTTGAGTTTGTTAAATCCTACAGAGCAAAGGGTCTGGCTTGGCTTAAGTATGCGGAGAACGGTGATATTTCTTCCTCTTACGCAAAATTCTTAAGCGATGCCGAGAATGACGCTATAAAGAATGCCGTAGGACTTGAGGCGGGAGATCTTTTGCTTATCGTTGCGGATAAGAACGACGTTGTGTTTGACTCGCTCGGCGCGCTTCGCTGTGAGTGCGCAAAGCGTCTCGGACTTCTCGATCCGTTTGACTTTAAGTTCCTTTGGGTAACCGAATTCCCGCTTCTTGAGTACAGTGAGGAGGACGGAAGATTTTACGCTAAGCATCATCCCTTTACCTCGCCTATGGACGAGGATCTTCAGTATATTGACAGTGATCCCGGCAGAGTGCGCGCAAAGGCCTATGACATAGTTCTTAACGGAACCGAGCTTGGCGGCGGTTCTATACGTATATACGATTCCAAGATTCAGTCCAAGATGTTTGAGGTTCTGGGACTTTCCGAGGAGGAGGCAAAGGAGAAGTTCGGTTATCTTCTCGAGGCGTTCCGCTACGGAGTACCGCCTCACGGAGGACTTGCCTTTGGTCTTGACAGACTTGTAACGCTTCTTCTCGGACTTGAGGATATCCGCGACGTTATTGCCTTCCCGAAGGTACAGAACGCGTCCGAGCTTATGACTAAGTGTCCCTCCGAGCCTGAGCCCTCGGCTCTTGCTGAGCTTGGACTTGCCATAGTTAAGGAAGAGGGCGAAAATGAGTAAAAAGAGCTTTAGCTTCTTTGCCTATATGGCGAGAATGAAGCTTATACGCCGTTGGGGGCTTATGAAATCGGTCACAGACGAGAATATAGCCGAGCATAGCGCGCAGGTCGCGCAGATAGCTCACGCGCTGGCGTTGATAAAAAATAAGAAATTCGGCGGAAATATAAATGCCGACAGGGTAACTACTATAGCTATTTATCATGAAACGAGCGAGGTCCTTACGGGAGATCTGCCCACGCCGATAAAATATTACAACGATGATATCCGTAATTCCTATAAGGATATAGAGCGTAAGGCTAATGATAAGCTTCTTTTGACGATCCATGAGGATTTTCGCGAGGATTATTCAAGCATAATAGAGGTCGATCCTTCCTCGGACGAATATAAGCTTGTGAAGGCTGCCGATAAGCTTTCCGCTTATATAAAAGCAGTTGAGGAGATGCAGAGCGGAAACCGTGAGTTTGCCATGGCGCAGAAGGCTCTGGCTAAAGAGGTTGAGAATTATGCTTGTACTATGCCTGAGGTAAGATGGTTTTGCGATACTTATCTTGAGAGCTTTAAAAAAACTCTTGACGAGCTTGAATAACGGAGTGAAAAATGAAAAAAGGAAAGTTTATTGTCTTTGACGGAATAGACGGAGCGGGTAAAACTACTCAGCTTGATATGCTTGCAAGACGTATGACCGATGACGGCGAGAGCGTTTATATTACCGCTGAGCCTACGGGCGGTGATATAGGCCGCTTGCTTAGGAGCGCTCTTTCGGGAGCGGAGAAGCGCAGTGAGTGTGAGATGGCTGTAATGTTCGTTCTTGACAGGATAGCGCACAATGCCGAGATAGAGGAGAAAATAAATGACGGCGTTTGCGTGCTTTGCGACAGATATTATCATTCAACGCTTGCTTATCAGGGAAAGACTACCGATTATGCTTGGGTACGCTCAATGAATATCGATTGCCCCGAGATACGCAAGCCCGATGCCTGCATCTATCTTGATCTTACTCCCGAGCAGAGCTTAAAGCGCATCAGTCGCGGAAGAAGCAGTGTTGAGATATATGAAAATCTTGAAAAGCTTACCGAGGTAAGAGATTCCTTTCATTCGGTAATAGAGGATCTGAGACAGACAGGAGAGAAGATATTTGTGCTTAATGCCGACTGCTCGAGAGAAGAGCTGGCAGAGGAAATATATGCTATTATAAAGCAATTGTAAGGAGAATTTTATGAATCTACCGATAGCTATTCAGCTTTTTTCATTGAGAAATACATTTCCAAACGATATAGAGGGAACACTTCAAGCCCTTAAGGATATGGGGTACGATGGCGTTGAGTTTGCGGGCTTTCACGGCAGAAGTGCAAGGGAGCTTCGGGAAATTTGCGAGAGAATAGGAATAATTCCTATATCTGTTCATATCACCTATCCCGAGCTGTGTGAGAAGATAGACGAGCGAATAGAGGAGTATTCCGAGCTTGGCTGTAAGTATGTTGCGATAGCAAGCATGCACAGAGAGTTTCACAAGGGCGGAGAGAAGCACGAGGGTGTTTACGAGAATATTAAGAAAATGAGCAAAAGATTCCGCGATCGCGGGATGACGCTCGTTTACCATAATCACGGATATGAAATGTGCGAGTACGAGGGTAAAAGGCTTCACGAATGGTTGTTTGAGAATATGACCGAGGAGGAGCTTCAGCCTGAGATAGACACGGGATGGATAGAGCTTGAGGTCGGAGAAGCGGAGAGGTATATTCGCAAGTTCAAGGGCCGTTGTGATCTTGTTCACGTAAAGAGCTATTACGGTCATGAGGGCTATGATGAGCTTGTTCACTCGCCTGATGAAATAAAGCCCCGTCATATGTACGACTTTTGCAATTACGAGGTCGGCAGACTTGACGTTCCCGCAATAGCGAGAGCTGCTGTTGAATCGGGCGCAAAATGGCTTATCGTGGAGCAGGACAGACCCGAGCCCGATCACACCGAGCTTGACTCGGCAAGAATAAATATCAATGTTTTGAGGTCTCTTTGAGCTTGAAACAAAGCTGAAATGCTTAATAATAAAAACGCTTTATTATCGTAAAAATGATAATAAAGCGTTTTTTAAGGCTTTGATGATCTTACGCGCGATTTTTTTCGCAGGCAAGCTCTATTGCCCGATTTTTTAATCTGAAGGCGCTGCTTCGCGAAAGGTTCATGATGCTTGCGCATCTTTCTATAGGCTCGCAGTTTATGTAATGAAGATATAAAAGTATCTTCTCGGTTGAGTTGGGCAGGCTCAGAATAAAATGCCGTATCTCAAACATTCTCGCTCTCGCAAGTGAAAGCTCCCCCGGCCGTTCGTTTGACCACGCGTGCTCGCATAAAAATTCGCGCTCGTAGCTCTCAAGAGCTAATAGATCTCGGGATAGCTTATATCCCGAAAGATAATTTTTCATTTTTTCGGTCTCCTCGTTATCAACAGGGGAGGATCTTTCTTTTTTTGTCATTTTTCTCCTTTTCTTTGATAGTTGCAGGTAATATGAAAATATCGTATATGGCGCGTCAAGTATATCTTGGGGTCAAACGCGCTTTAGCGGCGCACTTGCCGCAGAAAAATTTGTTATTTTTTAATTGAAAGGCATTTCCCCGTTTTATTCTGCTTCCACACCAAAAGCAGATGCCGATAAGACCGAAGATATCGTTCTTCCCATTCGTGTATGACGGACAGGCAGGCGGGCAAATGTCCTTTTTACAGTATTCGCACAAGACTTGATTCAATTTCTCCTTTCTCTTTATATTCTTTTGGTGTTTCGCATTTGCATATTATTTAAAAGCTATTGACAAATCGAAAACTATGGTATATAATAAATATACTGTATAAATTATAACGGATTTCCGAACTAATGTCAATACTTATTTCGCATTTCCGTAATATTTGTGTATTTTTACGGCACGGGGGCATAAATGAACTACGATATATTTGAGAATTTATTAAAAATTAACAAAACGACGGCTTACAGAGTGTCAAAGGAGACGGGGATATCAGCCGCTACTCTAAGTGATTGGAAAAGCGGCCGTTCTGTTCCAAAGCTTGACAAGATGAAGCTGATTGCCGAGTTTTTTGGTGTTTCGCTTGAATATATGCTCACGGGAGAGGATACTTTTGCCGAGAGTGAGGCTCAAGCCGACGCTCCGTTCGAGAGCGGAAGCCGTATTGCTATAATCGGCGAGATACGCGCGGGGCTTCCTATTATTACTAACGAATCTGTGCTTGGCTATGAATACGCGGAGGTTGACGCGGAGGAGTATTTTTACCTCAGAGTTCAGGGCGACAGTATGAAGAATATAGGTATGATAGACGGCTCGCTCGTGCTTTTTCACAAGCAACAGTACGCCGAGGACGGAGATATAGTTGCCTGCCTTGTTGGCGGTGACAGCGCAACGGTAAAGCGATTCAGACGCTCGAAGAAGAATATCGTTCTTATGCCCGAGAATCCCGATTATGAGCCTATAAGGCTTACGACCGATGATTTTGAGTCGGGAGAGGCAAGAATTCTCGGTGTCGCGTGCGAAATCAAGATAAAGCTTTAAGGAAGATATAATATGATAGCGTTAACAATAGATAAGCTTTCGCTCTCATTTGGAGTGAAGGCCGTACTGGATGGAGTTTCTTTTTCTCTTGACGAGAGCGACAGGCTTGGCATTGTCGGTGTCAACGGCTCGGGAAAGTCAACGCTTTTTAAGCTTATACTCGGAGAGCTTTCCGCCGATAGCGGAGAGGTTTATATATCAAAGGATAAAAGTCTGGGAATATTGAAGCAGGAGGATGCGATAGGCGCGTTTTCCGAGAACGAGCAGAGAATGAGCGCGCTCGAGGTTATGTACAACTCCTTTCCTCAGCTTTTGAGGATGGAGGCGCGTCTTGCCGAGCTTGAAATGATTTTGAACGATGGAAATTATGATTCCGACGGGCATGCAAGGGCGGTTGAGGAGTATTCCGCGCTTAACGATAAATTTATCGCCGAGGGCGGACTTGAGTTTAGATCAAGGTGCGCTTCAACACTGCAAAAGATGGGCTTTGACGAGAGGGAAATGCAACGCTCATTTACCGAATTCAGCGGGGGGCAGAGGACTCGGCTTGCGCTTTCGCGTGAGCTTTGCCGCGAGCCCGATATACTTTTGCTTGACGAGCCGACTAACCATCTTGATATGGAAACGCTTATTTGGCTTGAGAGCTTTCTTTCTTCCTATAAAAAATGTCTGCTCGTTATATCGCACGACAGATATTTTCTTGACAGAGTTACAAACAAGACGCTTTGTATTGAAAATCACAAGGCAAAGCTTTATAACGGCGCATATACCGCCGCTATGAAGCAGAGAAAAATCGACAGAGAGATAGAGGAGCGGCATTATAAAAATCAGCAAAGGGAGATAGCCAGGCAGG
>JAFQPL010000032.1 GCA_017411785.1 Clostridia bacterium | reverse complement strand
CCGTCGTGCGCCTTAACTATTCTGTCAAGCTCCGCAAAGAGAGGATCGGTCTTTCCAAGCTCCGCAAAATCCTCAAGCGCAACCATGGGAATGTCGATACCCGTATAGCAGACCTTCTTACATCCGTTTGGCTTCTCCATAGCAAGAATTGCATCGGGATAAGCGTCAAGTCCGAGAATGTGAGATACAAGCGCGCCTGCGTTTATCTGCTTTTTCTCGATAATATGTATAGTATCAACGGTATCCTCAGGAATAGAGCCTGCGGTTCCGACAACGTGGATTCCGTCATAGTGAACGCGGTAGAGGTTAAGCGAGCCCTGAAGATTGTGAACAGCGGGACCCGCGAAGAAGTTTACGCATCCGTCCTCACGGCAGATCTCCTCTGCGAGAGTAAAGAGCGCGGGAACGGGAACCATTACGAATACATCGTCAAATCCGCCGTCGGAGATCTCACGAAGCTTATCCGCTACGTTCTCGATACCCGAGGTGTTGAGATATATAAGCTCACAGCCGTGCTTTGCGGCATTCTCAACGCTCGACTTTGCAGCGGCGTAATCAAGACGGTCCTGAGACAAGTCGGTAACTACTACCTGAGAGAGTCCCGCCCAATCGAGAGCAAGCTCAACAGCGCCTATACCCATAGGTCCTGCACCGCCGAGGATAGCGAGCTTTCCGCCCTTCTTTGCGCCGTCGGTACGAACGTAATTGGTGTAATCGGTGTGGTAGAAGCCCTTATATCCGCGGAGAACGCATCCGAGCGACTCAACGAGCGAGCCCGAGAAGAAGTTATCGCCCTCGTAAGGAACAAGGCATCCCTTCTCAAGAACTATCGGAGGAACTACGATATAAGTCGAAGCTCCGCCGATCCAACGGAATGAATATCCGGGGTCGTGTCCGTCGGGAGTCTTAAGAGCAGGCTGAACAACCGCTCTCTGTCCTTCCTTCCAATCGTTTTTAAGAGCCGCGCCGACCTTAACTATCTCACCGCAAAGCTCGTGACCGATAATAACGGGATTCTCTGCGATATCGGAAGGCACTCTCTTATGATTTACACCCTGCTTTACAGCCTTATAGGTCGAAGCGCAGAGCGAGTCGGTAATAACTCTCATAAGTATCTCGTTTTCCTGAATTTCGGGAAGCTCGAAGGTCTCAACCCTCATATCAAGCTCACCGTAAAGTCTTACTGCTTTTGTTTTCATAAATATTACTCCTTAAAGTAAAAAATTTTACATATATATTAAACCACAAAATGCCAAAAAAGTCAATATAATTTTACAAACTCATAATCAGCGCAATAAAAAAATGTGTAAAGCCGAGGCGCTTTTTTACTCAAGCACCTCACTCGGCTTTACACAATAATTCTGTTTCATTCACGGGGAAGCGAATATTTTTCCGAAAAGCTTGCGTACGACTCCTTGAATTCGGGCGCGCTTGCTCTGACACGGCGTAAATAGCCATGAATATCAAGAGAATCGTGCGCCGTCATTTCTATAAGACATCCCGCAATATTTGAGCAATGATCGGCAACGCGCTCAAGATTGGTAAGGATCTCGGAGAGCAAAAAGCCATGCTCAAGCGTGCACTCACTCTTTTGCAAGCGCGAAACATGCCGCCTGCGTATCTCGTCACGCAGATCGTCAACCACCTGCTCAAGAGGCTCAACAAGCAGCGCGGTCTCAACGTCAGATTCACAGAACGCCCTCTCGGTTATGGAAACTATCTCGCAGACCGCTCGGTAAAGGTAAGAAAGCTGTTCCTTTGCCGCCTCGGAAAATCTAACGTCTCCGTCCTGCATCTCCTCTGCCGCCTCAACGATATTAACGGCATGATCGCCGATACGCTCAAGGTCGCTTACCATATGCAAAAGCATAGTGACCTCGCGGCTGTCAGCCTCATCCATGCTCCGCGAGGAAAGCTTAACAAGATAAGATGCAAGCGCGTCCTCGTAAATATCCGAGCGCTCCTCGGCTTCGCGTACCTTTTCGGCAGCTTTCTTGTCGTAAGAGTCAAGCAAGGAAACAGAATCCTTAAGCGCCTCAGCGGTAAGAGACGCCATTTTTGCGGCTACGGCACGGGAACGCTCTATCGCAACGGTAGGAGTATCAAGCAAGCGCTCGTCAAGCATATTGGTATATTCATCTCCTACCTTGTCGTCTCCGCGAACGGTAAGGCAGGCAAGCTTCTCAAGGAATTTTGTAAAGGGAGCAAAGGTTATAACGTTCAGTATCTTAAACACCGTATGAACTATAGCTATTCCCCACATATTTATCGAAGCCGCCTCTGCCGCGCCAAGCACGTTAAAGACTCCGCAAACGCCAAGAAGCCAAGCGATAAGATAATAAAGAGAAAGCCAGATGATCACGCCAAAAACGTTAAAATACAAATGCACAAAGGCGGCACGCTTACCGTTTTTATTAGCTCCGAGCGAGGATATCATAGCGGTTACACAGGTACCGATATTCTGTCCGAGAATAATAGGTATAGCCATCGAAAAGCTTATAGCGCCCGTTGTAGAAAGCGCTTGAAGAATACCTATCGACGCCGACGAGGATTGAACTATCACGGTAAGCAGAGTTCCCGCGAGAACTCCGAGAATGGGGTTGCTGAAAACAGTCAGTATCCGAGTAAACGACTCGTTATCCTTAAGCGAGGAAACGGCGTCGGACATAAGCGTCATTCCCACCATAAGCACGGCAAAGCCCAGAAGAATAGTGGCTATATCCTTAGTTCTCTGCTTCTTCGACGCCATAATGAGTATCACGCCGAAGATAGCAAGCAAGGGCATCCAGAAATCAGGCTTGAGATAATTAAGAAAGGCAAGCGCTCCGCTTCCGCCCGATATACCGTTAAGAGCAGTTATCCACGCGGTAACGGCAGTACCGACGTTTGCGCCCATAATAACGCCGACAGCCTGCGAAAGAAGCATGGTTCCCGAGTTTACAAATCCAACCACCATAACGGTAGTTGCCGACGAGGACTGAATAATAGCAGTTACTCCAAGTCCGAGAAGGAATCCCTTCAGCTTATTCGAGGTAAGCTCGCCAAGAATTCTTTTGAGCCTTTTTCCCGCGCTTCGCTTGAGCGCGTTGCCCATAAGATCCATTCCAAACAGAAAGAGCGCAAGGCCGCAAATAAGCCCGAGAACGTCCATTTTTATATCTCTCCTAAACCTTTATTTTTATATTCCGATCTCCTGAAAACGACCGTCGGCGTATGTAACTATGCTCTTAAATCCGTTATCCCTTAATAAAGCAAGACATTCGTCAAAATAAAATGTAAGAGTGGACTTGTCGTGCGAATCTGAGGAAAGGATCATACGTCCGCCGCGCTCCTTTATCTCGCGGAGCAAAAAGGGCGCGGGATAAGGAATCTTTCGGTATCCGCGCGAAATAGCGCCCGTATTCATCTCAACAAGAGAATCCTTGGTAAGAACGTCACAAAGCGCGCTCACGGCAAGCCTGCGGTATTCGGGTGAATCCTCGTTGATAACGCCAAGCTTTGCCACAAGGTCGATATGTCCCAGAATATCGGGGCGCATATCGCTTATCCTTTCGGAATATACATCAAAATAAAGGCGCGCGAACTTAAGCGCATCACCGCCGCAATATTTATCTATAGCCTTGAGAACCCCGTCAAGACTCGAATCGACCGAAGCGTACTCACCGTCAAAATTCACGTAGTGACAGGAGCCGATGATATAATCAAAATCCGAACGGTCGTAGCCCTGCGAAAAGCCGTCAAGCTCGATACCGACAAGAAGGTCAATTTTGCCCGCGTATTCAGCCTTAAGAGCGCGAAGCTCCTTTATATATTCACCGTTTTTCTCCTCTGCTATACAGTAGCGCGTATCAAAAAAGGTGTAGCTGTGGTCGGAAATACCGATAGCGCTCATTCCCTGCGATACAGCCTGCTCAACTATCTCGCGAGGAGCGTGATTTCCGTCGGAATATATACTGTGAGTGTGAAGATTTGAGTAATTCATTTATTGACCTCGTAAAGATAATCATTATAATACAAGTATATCATAGCCATTATTTTTCGTCAAGAATTTATCTTTACAAAAAATTTTATTTTTTGTTGACAAAAGGGAAAAAGAGGGTTATAATGTGTATAGTTACTTTTTTATTTTTTTGGAGGAAACAGTTATGGAAAACGAAAACAAAACCTTAACCGCCAAGTACGAGGAGCTTCCCAAAATCGCGAAAATCCTTATTCAGATTTTTCTTGGAGCGCTTGTCGGCGGAATTTACCGTATAATTCGTTATACGGAAACCAAAAACACAGTTACTCTCATAGTGGGCATCGTTGGTCTGATCCCCCCCTTCAGCTTCATTGCTTGGGTAGTTGACCTTGTAACCGAGATTACATCCAACAAGATCAAAGTTCTTGCAGACTAAGCTTACTTAGCAAAAAACGATACGGCTAAGCCACATAATAAATAACGCCCGCTGTCTGCGGGCGTTATTTATTTATAAGGATTCTCTATCTCAAAGCTCATTCGCTCCTTGGTACGAGGATGAGTAAAGGAAAGCGAAACGGCACAAAGGCAAAGCTTGTTTCCGTATTCCGACGGCGCGCCGTAGCGCCTGTCACCGCAAAGAGCATGGCCGCGCGAGGCAAACTGAACCCTTATCTGATGAGTGCGCCCCGTGTGAAGCCTTACCGAAATCAAGGTCCTGTCGGCAAACCGACGCAAAACACTATACTCGAGAGAGGCTTTCCGCACACCCTTTCGCTCACGGTCAACAACAAAGGACTTACCGCGCCCGCGGTCGTAAAAAAGAAGATCGCAAAGAACGTCGGCATCCTTTTCGATAACACCGACACAAAGCGCGTGGTATATCTTCACAGCATCGCCGTTCTGAAAAGAAAGAGAAAGAGCCGCAGCCGAAGCCTCGTTCAACGCAAAAACCGTCAAGCCCTCGGTCTCTCTGTCAAGTCGGTGAACAACGAAAACCGACGCGTCGATTCCCCGCTCCTTCAGCTCAAGCGAAAGAAGATAAGGCATGCAATTCTTGCCGTCCCCCTCGGAGAAAACCCCCGCAGGCTTTACGCAAACGGCAATATCGGAATCAAAATAAAGTAAATCAATCATAAGAACCTCAGGTGTTAATCTGGTTTATAAGTTAATATATCCTCAACTTTGCAGTCTAAAATTTTGCAAAGATCATCAATAGTTACTGTTGTCAACGGTTTATCATGCTTTAATCTATCCAATAAGCTTCTGCTCAATCCATATTGATTTATCAGTTTGTACGTGCTTATGCCTTTTTCTTTAATAGTATTATAAAACGGTTCATAAGAAATCATAACATATCCCCTAATAAAAATTTTTACATTTTCATTATAAAATATGCTCAAAATCTTGACAATTGTCGTTATATGGAGTATACTCATTATATAGAGTATCTAAAAACTCTATACGGTAACTATTTGATTTTTTGGAGGATACAAATGAAAAAACTTTTAATCTGCCTTATGGCACTATCTCTCACTCTTTGCTCATTAGTGGGATGCGCCTCGGATGATCTTAACGGATTTAATAACAATGCATATAGTTCAACAGTAACCACACCCACGGTAAACACACCTACGATAAACACACCCACGGTAAACACACCTGCCCCTGCAGATTTAGGTCAACAGATATACAATGATCTTGTAACCGCTTCAGAGCTATGTGAAACATATCGTTACGCAGTGTATAACGCTTGGTATTTTGCAATTTATGAATTTGACAATTATACGGGAAGCCAAAGATTAGAAGCTCCTCAAAATTCGACAATTGTAACCGATTTTGCAATAAAGGTAGGAATACCTCAGGATGAGATGAGGACTATCATTGCGAATTATCCTGAAGGTTTAGGAGTCTATGCATTAGGCGATTTTAATTCTTCGGTTAACTTTGTATTATACGCGCTCAAGGACAACGGAACTGAAGCAGAGCTTGATTCCGCACTGTCAACGGCAAAAACGACCTTAAAAGATTTAACAGGAACATATAGCACTTATTCAGAATGTGAAAATTTGAAAAATTTTTATACCGAAGTAAATGCATATGCAGAATATTTAAAGAATCCAACGGGTTCGTTTGAGACGATGAAGTCGACAACGCAAACGCACCAAAGCAACGTAAGAACGGCAAAATCAGCACTTGATTTCGCATTTGGAGATTAAAACTCAAAAGCCACACGTACTTGTTATGTGTGGCTTTAAAATACAATACTAATCGTTCAAAATAAATCCCGTAGTAGTTATATAAGCATTCTGCTCGCCCGTTGAATCGGTTATAATAATTTTATAAAAGCAGGTAGTGCGTCCCGAGCGAATACGCACAGCCTCAGCATAGATAACGTCGCCCTTGATGGGAGAAAGAAAAACTATCTGCGAGGTCTGCGTTACGGTCGGAGGCTGCTTGAAATTCGAAGCAATAGCAAATGCGTAATCGGCAATAGTAAAATAAACACCGCCCATAACGTGTCCCAAAGCATTATTGTGATTAGCGTTAAGCTTAAGGCATACCTTGGAATAACCGATATCAGCGTCAAGGATCTCAACACCGGTAAGCTCGGCAGCGTAATAATCGTTGCCAAAAATGCTCTTTGCCTCATCTAAAAGCTCTTTGTTGCTCATATAAAAAACTCCTTGTTTTTTAGAATAGTATAACCAATTATAGCACAAAATATAATAAAATACAAGCAAAGATAAACTTGAAAAATATTTTGAAAAAGGTATTGACAAAAAAGATACGGTGTGATATAATAACCGTTGTTGTGGGGCATCGCCAAGCGGTAAGGCAACGGACTCTGACTCCGTCATTACCTAGGTTCGAATCCTAGTGCCCCAGCCAAAAAATTCGACAAGTTT
>JAFQPL010000031.1 GCA_017411785.1 Clostridia bacterium | reverse complement strand
TGGATGCCGAGAAGAACGATACCCGTGTGGTAATGCATCTTCATCCCGCTCTTGCACCCTTTAAGGCGGCTGTTCTTCCTCTTTCAAAGAAGCTTTCCGAGAAGGCAGAGGAGATATATTCCGACCTTACCAAGTATTTTAGCGTAGACTTTGACGAGGCAGGCTCTATAGGTAAGAGATATCGCCGTCAGGACGAGATAGGAACACCTCTTTGCATAACCTATGATTTTGACTCCGAGGTTGATAACTGTGTTACCGTTCGTGACAGAGATACTATGGAGCAGGTAAGAATACCGATATCCGAGCTTCGCGCTTATATAGAAAAGGTTATTGAATTTTAATCGGGGGTGCGCGTATGGCAAGTAAAAACGGAAATTTAACAAGAGTTCTTACGAGTATTGCGTTTATCGCTCTCGGACTCGGCTTTGCGATAGATGCGGTGTATAATATTTTTGACGCAGATTTCGAGGCGGTGCTGGGATTAAACTCTATACTTGGAATTTTGATGTTTGTTCTTGGTATAATGGGCGTTTCAAAGGCGTCCATGAAGGCGTGTAAGATAATTGCGGTAATAGTTTGTATTCTTGCTGTCACAAGCTTTGTGTTGACCGTGTTTACGTTTGAGTTCAAAGCTATAACAGGAGCTATAACGACAACATTTGTTTGGGCATTGCTTGCGTGGATATATTTTGATTTGTCTTGATTTAATTAAATAAAAATCCGCTTTGCTTTCATCTGAAAGTAAAGCGGATTTTTTATATTTAATTAACTTGACCGATTAAAGTATTTGGCAAAGCTCCTTAAGGGTCTTTGCAAGCTCAAACGCAAGCACGCGTATTTCGTCAAGCGGAGGATTCTCCATCGTTCTGTAGCGGTTTATCTTTGCCGTTGGCGGATATGCCATAGGTATCATATCACAGCACTCGAGGAGATTTGCCGCCTTTTCGCAGGCGTTAAGAAGTCCGTCGACGTTTGAACGGCGGTAATCAAAGCAGTCCTCGGTATACTCGGAAAGAGCCGCTTTGATAGCGTTTATGCAGTTAGTAGCCGCGCCCTCTCGGTTGGGGAGAGGAACTATTATCGAGTCGCCTCTGTTACGATAGCATCCAAACATAGCCGCGATAGTTGCGGGGTCGCGAACGGTTCCGTCGGGATAGAATATTCCATGCTCGGTGTCGCAGCGATCGTGGATCATAAGCTCAAAGAGCATCCATCCCATATTGAAATGATTGCAAACCTCAAGCGCCATATCGTAAGGATTGCAACGCGCAAGGCATCCCGTTTCGGTCTGAATTACGGGCTTGCCGTATTTCTTTGCGAGAGCGTCGGCTGTTGCGTAATTCTTCATACATTTTGCTTTTGTTGCGCTGTAGTCATGGAATGAGAAAACGTCAACGTCGTCGGCGGTATATTCTATTTCGTAGCCTCTCGTGTGACCGACGGTCGTTGCGGTTTTGGGGTCGAGCTCCTTAACAAGCTTGCAATAGTGGCGAACAAAGTTCCAGATCCTTTCGGTTCTGTAATCGCGTTCCTCGTCGGAAATGCCTTTTTCGAGAAGCCAGGGATTGTAGGAGGGCTCGTTCATGATATCCCACATCAAAAGACCTTCCTCGTCCTTTATTTCGTTGACGACATAGGTCACGTATTCGTCAAGAAATTTCATGTTTTCTTCTTCAACGTATTCGGTTTTAAAGCGGTTTCCGTTAAGCAAAATAGGCATAACAGTGTAGCCGCAATCATAGCAGATGCGTATGTAGCTACGAAGCTCGTCGCAAAATGCCTTTGGGTTTTCCGCCCATTCCTCGGCAACGAGCCAGATGCGGATAGAGTTAAGATTTACGCGCTTTCCGTAGCTTAATTGCTGACGTGTTGTTGCTTCGTCGCAGATGTAGTGATTTACACCGCGAAGCCAAGAGTAGTCCTTTAAAGCTTCCATTTTAGTTTCTCCTTTTATTATGGTTTATTTGTTATTTTCGTTTTTCAAAAATTTAATAACGTCGTAAATAGTTTTGACGGGATAAATTTTTATTCCGTTGATCGTTGGGCATCCCGATGCGTTGCTCGCGGGTATAAGCGCGGTAGTAAAGCCAAGTCGAGCTGCTTCCTTGACGCGCTGCTCTATGCTTGATATTCCGCGGCATTCGCCCGCAAGACCTATCTCACCGATGGCAATGAGGTCGTCGGGGATCTTTTTGTCTGTAAGAGAGGAGATAAGAGCCATAGCGATTCCGAGGTCGGACGCGGGCTCGTCTATCTCAAGACCGCCTATGACGTTAAGATAAACGTCACTGCTTGAAAATTTAAGTCCGAGACGTTTTTCAAGAACGGCAAGAATAAGACAGGTGCGGTTGTAGTCGATTCCGTTTGACGTGCGTCGCGGAGCGGGGAAGGCGCTCTGCGTAACGAGAGCCTGAATTTCCGCAACTATAGGACGGGTACCCTCTATAGTACATACCGCGCAGTTTCCCGATATGTCGGTAGGACGGTCGGAAAGAAGCATTTCCGAGGGATTTGGGACTTGACGGAGGCCCTTGTCGGTCATTTCAAAAACGCCTATCTCGTTGGTAGAGCCAAAACGGTTTTTTTGAGCGCGGATGATGCGGTAGCTCTGACGCTTGTCACCCTCAAAGTTGAGAACGGCGTCCACCATATGCTCAAGCACCTTGGGGCCCGCAATTCCGCCTTCCTTGTTGACGTGCCCGACGAGGATCACAGAAACACCCTCGCTTTTTGCCTTGCTTATAAAGGAGAGCGCGACCTCTTTTACGTTGGAAACGCTTCCGGGCGAGGATGAGATGGCGTCTGAATACATAGTTTGAACCGAATCGACTATAATCACGTCGGGGGAGACCTTCTTTGCTTCCGAGAGGATCTTTTCTATATTGGTCTCGGTGAGAATATAAAGATTTTTACCCGTAACGCAAAGCCGCTGAGCGCGAAGCTTTATCTGTCCCGAGGATTCCTCGCCCGAAACGTAGAGAACCTTTTTTTGTGCGCCGAGAGTGTCGCATATCTGCAAAAGCAAGGTCGATTTTCCAATACCGGGCTCGCCTGAAATAAGAACGGCAGAGCCGAGAACAAGTCCGCCGCCGAGAACTCGGTCAAGCTCGGAAAGTCCTGTTTCGGAACGGATGTAATCGGAGGTAGTAAGCTCGTCAAAGCTCTGCGCGCGGCTGTCTCCCGAGAAGATAGTCGAGGTGCGAGCCTTGGCGGTGGGCGGGGGTGAGACCTGCTCAACGTCTTCAACAAAGGTGTTCCAGGAGTTGCACTTCGGACATTTGCCAAGCCACTTTGGACTCAGATATTCACACTCGGAGCAAATATAAACGGTTTTTAAGCCTTTCATAAGTACCTCGTTTAAGAAAAAATATCACAATGTAATTATACAATATCAACAGAGAAAAATCAAGAGGTGAAAGAGATTTTTGGAAATTGCTTTATAATTTATCGAAGCAAAAGCCCGACCAAATCTCGGTCGGGCTTCCTTTTATTTAACCCCCAAAAGCTCCGCTGTTGCCGTAGCTATCGCCTCGCAAAGCTTGTTTTGATATTCCTCGTCGCAAAGACGCGAGCATTCTGCTTCGTTAGAGATAAATCCGCATTCCACAAGCACCGCGGGGCAGGATAATTTATCAAGCAGATATATGCTTGACGTTCCCGCCTTCGATTCTCGGCAACGCGTTTCGGGAAGCCCCTCGGTAACCGATTTTTCCAATAACTCTGCAAGTATGCCGGAAGCCTCGTTGTTGGGTGAGTAGTAGACCTGAAATCCGTCGTATTGCTCCTTTGGAAAGGAGTTCTGATGTATGCTTATAAAAACAGCGTTTTGATATTTGCTTGCGAACTCATACCGCGCAAGCAAATCAAGCTTTTTCTTTTTGCCCTCGAAATCTGCGTTTCTGTCATAAAGCAGAATATCCTCGCTTCTTGTCAGCTCGCAGGGAATACCGAGTCCCTCAAGCCTTGCCTTTAATTTCTTTGATATTTCCAGATTTATATCCTTTTCATACGCGCCGTTTTTGCCTATAGCGCCTCCGTCCTCGCCGCCGTGTCCCGCGTCAATTATTACAGTTGGCAGAGATATGCTCGGCTCGGTAGGCTTTTCCAATGGCTCGGGTTCGATGCTTTTATCCGATCGCATCCTCAAAGACAAAAGAAATCCGCCGAGAGCGCAAATAATAAATATCAAAAAAATCAAAAATAAAGATAAAAATATTTTGCGCGGCTTCATAAAGAGTCAGACCTCCTTGTTTTTGCATAATGAACAAATTTTGTTGCTGATATTTATATATTTTTACAAATGGGAAGAAAAAGAAAAAATAAGTCAAAAATGTGAAAAAAATATCATAAACTTCTTGACAATTTTCGCTTGTTTTGTTATAATATTTTAAATATTAAATCACAAAAAACATATCGGAGGCTTTATGGATTACAGTAAAAAATTTCAGAAGGAAGGCTTGACCTTTGACGACGTGCTTCTCGTCCCTGCAAAGAGCGATGTGCTTCCCGCGGACGTTTCACTCAAGACCCGTCTTACCAATAAAATATCCCTTAATATTCCCGTGCTCAGCGCGGCTATGGATACGGTAACCGAGGCAAATCTTGCTATCGCTATTGCTCGTGAGGGCGGAGCGGGTACGATTCATAAGAATATGTCTATCGAGGCGCAGGTCGATAACGTTGACCGCGTTAAGAGAAGTGAGAACGGCGTAATTACCAATCCTATTTTCTTGGGTCCTGACAACTATGTTTACGAGGCTGAGGCTCTTATGCATAAGTTCAAGATCTCAGGAGTTCCGATATGTGACGCTAATAAGCGCGTTATAGGTATAATTACAAACCGCGATATGCGTTTTATGGTAGACTTTAACGTAAAGATCTCCGAGGTAATGACCAAGGAAAATCTTGTTCTTGCCCCCGAGGGAACAACTCTTGCCGAGGCGCAGGAGATACTTCGCCGCCACAAGATCGAAAAGCTTCCCTTGGTAAATGCGGACAGAGAGCTTAAGGGACTTATCACCATAAAGGATATTGAAAAAGCAACAAAGTATCCGAACTCCGCAAAGGATGAGCGCGGCAGACTTATCTGCGGCGCGGCGATCGGAGTAACTGCCGACTGTCTTGAGCGCGCGGGCGCGCTTCTCGGCGCGGGAGCCGACTTCCTCGTGCTTGACTCGGCTCACGGACACTCACAGAACATCATAAACAAGCTTTATGAGGTTAAAAAGGCATTCCCCGAGGCTCAGATAATTGCGGGTAATATTGCTACGGGCGCGGCAGCGCGCGAGCTTATCGAGGCGGGCGCGGACGCTATTAAGGTTGGTATAGGCCCCGGATCTATTTGTACAACACGTATAGTAGCGGGTATAGGCGTACCTCAGGTAACTGCTATCTGCGATGCGGCAGAGGTTGCCGATAAGTACGGAATTCCCGTTATAGCAGACGGCGGTCTTAAGTACAGCGGTGATATAGTAAAGGCTATTGCTGCGGGCGCAAGCACCGTTATGATAGGCTCTATGTTTGCGGGATGCGAGGAAAGCCCCGGAGCAGAGGAGCTTTATCAGGGCAGACGCTTTAAGGTTTATCGCGGAATGGGCTCTATAGCGGCTATGCAGAAGGGCTCTAAGGACAGATACTTCCAGGAGGGCAACAAGAAGCTTGTTCCCGAGGGAGTTGAAGGTCGAGTTCCTTATAAGGGAGCGCTTTGCGATACAATATATCAGCTTATGGGCGGACTTCGCTCGGGTATGGGTTATTGCGGAACCGCAACTATTGATGCGCTTCGCGAGAACGGAGAGTTCGTTCGTATTACGGGAGCGGGCTTGCGTGAGTCTCATCCTCACGATATCAACATAACAAAGGAAGCTCCAAACTATTCTTCCTTGGGCTGATAAATAAAAAACATATTCAAAAGCGGAGAAATGATTCTTCGCTTTTGTTTTTTTGCTAAAAAAATAAAAAGGCTTTATAAAAACTATGTACAAAAACAGTTTTTTATGCTATAATTATAATGTAAAATTATATTTAAATCTATTTACATACATCAGGAGAGATAAATGGGAAATAATAAGTCTAACGGCAATCCAAAGGCGAAGCTGAATGTTAGAAATAATTCGCCGAAAAAGCCTTATGAATATAAAAACAGAGGTGAGAGGGCTGATTCCTGCGAAATAAACGAGGGACTTATCTTTGGGAGAAACGCCGTGCGCGAGCTTTTAAAGTCGGGAAGAACCGTGGATAAGCTTCTTGTGCAGAAGGGCGAGCGCGAGGGCTCAATAGTTGTTTTGGTCGCCGAGGCTATAGAGAGGCATATTCCGATAGTTGAAACCGACAAGGCAAAGCTCGATAAGCTTACGGGTTTTTCCGCACATCAGGGAATTGTTGCTATGGCGGCAGAAAAGGAGTATTGCTCGGTTGATGATATTCTGAATATCGCAAGCGAGAGAAATGAGAAGCCCTTTATAATAATCGCTGATGGGATAGCAGATCCGCACAATCTCGGAGCTATCATAAGATGTGCCGAGGGTGTTGGCGCCCACGGTCTTATAATTCCCAAGAGGCGCGCGGTCGGACTTACGCCGACTGTCAGCAAATCCTCGTGCGGAGCTATCGAGCATCTTGCAATAGCAAAGGTTACGAATATAGCGGCAACTGTTGACGAGCTTAAGAAAAAAGGAATTTGGGTATTTGCCGCTGAGGCGGGCGGTGAGAATTATTACGATACCGATTTTAATTGCCCCTGTGCTTTGGTTCTTGGAAGCGAGGGTGAGGGAGTTTCAAAGCTTGTTAAGGATAAAGCCGATTATGTAGTTTCAATTCCGATGTACGGAAAGGTGAACTCTTTTAACGTTTCAACTGCGGCGGCAGTTATACTTGCGGAAATATCAAGACAGCACAGAATGTAAAACTGTCGGTTTGGTTAGGGGGTGTAAGCGTGACAGATGAAAAGAATAATGGCGGACAGGGCATAGACGGAGTTCTGGAGGAGCTTAAAAGGTCATATTCAGAGGATTCCGAAGCTAATAGCTTACCGTTGGAAACCGAAGCTGCTTCCGAGGAGGTTTCAAGAGATGAGCTTCAGGAGCGGTTACGCTCACGATTCTTAAACGGAGATGATCGGGATGATACTCCTGCTCAGTCCTATGAATATGAGATAGATGAGGACTTTTTGCAGGATGCGTATAATGAAAAAGAAAATATTCAGGATGATATAGAGGAGGATTACGATGAGTATATTGAAGGATCTGGCGAAGATAATGAAAAAACGCCGTTGGAAGAAGCAGATGCGGAAGAATATGAAGATGATAAAGAAGCACCGCATTTTCAAGGCGTTGAAGAAATTCAAGAAGAAAACTCTTATGAAGAATATCAAGAGGATGAGGAAATCCGGCTTCGTGAAGGACTTGAAGAAGTTCAAGAAGAAGAATATAACGAAGCCCTTGAAGCGTATGATGAGACGCAGGAAGATAAAGAAATTCAAGAAAGCGATAATCAGAGCGTTCAGATAAATGAAGACGAGCCTTATTTAGAGGATGATGAGGATTATTCGCTTTGGTACGAGAGTGAGGAAAATTATAAGCCGTTAGAGCTTGAGGATGATGAGCCTGAATTTGTTGCAGATGAGCTTGACGGAGCTTTTGCTTCAGAGGAGTCTGTTGCGTATGAGGAAACTGAAAGTAAGGGTGTAGTCGTTAAGACGGCTGAGGATAATTACGTTGATCTTTTCTACACCTCGGGG
>JAFQPL010000030.1 GCA_017411785.1 Clostridia bacterium | reverse complement strand
TGTACAGTGGTAGTGTTATCAGCTGTTGAGCTTTGCTTGGCTCTTGCTCCGTCACGTATTCCTATAAAGGGAATGGCAATTATTCCGCTCTTATCGCAGATTATAGGAATTCGGTTTCTAAGCTCAAGCGGTATTTTTTTCTCGTTATAGAGCTTTTTTACGCTTTTATGCATTCCGCCAAGTAAAATTTTGTCACCGGGCGCTCTGCTTCTTGCAACAAGCGCTCCATCTATTGTATCAGATTCAATAGACAACAGTATTGATTTTTTGTAAATATTTTTTGAATAGTTGAGGTCGTTTAAAAAGATTTCAACCTCGGCATCTGTTATTTCGTTTTTTCCGTTACTGAGAAGAACGTTAAAGGCATCAAATGAAAAATTTGTGTTGCCTTTAGTTAGCAGACAAAGTCTGCCGTTTTCCACTCTCGCTTCGATTCCGTTCGGCAGCGATATACTTGAATGGGGTATGCCTTTTTTGGCAAGCTCCTTTATTGCGTTTATGTGCGTGGCTTCAAGTGATTTTCCGCCCGTGATCTCATCGTAAAGCCGAATAAGAGCGCGGTTGACTATTGATGACGGTGAACCGCAAAGCTTTTCGAGTTCTATAGAATAGTTCCCTCCAAGCTCCTCGACAAACCAATCTGCCATGCTTTGAAGGCATAGCGAATCGTCCTTGAGAGATTCTGTCATGCGTGAAGCATTTCTCACGGCATTCGGGTTTATTTCTTTTAAGATCGGAATTATACGGTTTCTTATTTTGTTTCGGGTGTATTCGTTGTCAGCGTTTGTGCTGTCTGTAACAAAGCTTAATCCGTTGTTTTCGCAGAATGATATTATTTTTTCCTTTTCCATTGTCAGAATAGGGCGAATAACAACACAGTCCCCCATGGGACGGGATTCGGGTATTCCGCAAAGACCGCCAAGACCGGTTCCTCTTGCAATATTAAAGAGAAGGGTCTCGAGATTATCATCGGCGTTATGAGCCGTAGCGAGTATTTTTATGCCCATTTCCTTCATTATTTTATAGAAAAAATCGTAGCGCGCGTTTCTTGCTGCGGTTTCTACGCTTTCGCCGCTTGCCGACGCTATTGAGGGAATATCAAGCTTTTTCGAAAAGAACTCAACGCCAACGCACGAGCAAAGCTCCTTGCAAAATTGCTCATCTCTGTCAGCTTCATCTCCTCGTATTCCGTGATTAAGATGTGCCGCGTATATACGGGAGCCGACTTGTTTTGCGTATTCTGCAAGCATGATCAAAAGGGCAGAGGAATCTGCGCCTCCCGAGAGGCCTAAAAGAATAGGCTCTTGCGCGTCAAGCCCCGAAAGAAGCTCGGGCGCCTTGAATTCTCTTGGAAGAATAGAATTAAACTGCATTTTTAACCTTCTTCTCTGTTTGTTTCAAGGGAGCGGAATTTGGTGTAGCGTCCGACCCAGCCAACCTCAACTGTGCCTTGAGAGCCGTGGCGGTTCTTCGCGATTATAACCTCTGCAACGCTTCCGTCATCGCTCTTTTCTTTGTCGTAGTATTCGTTACGGTAGAGGAATATAACTGTATCGGCGTCCTGCTCGATAGATCCCGAATCGCGAAGGTCGGAAAGCATAGGACGTTTATCTGTACGGGACTCAGGGCCACGGGAGAGCTGTGCGCAGCAGATTATAGGAACGTTAAGCTCTTTAGCCATAAGCTTGAGCCCTCTCGAAATTTCAGCAACCTCTTGAACACGGTTGTCGGTTCGTTTGTCGCTTTGCATAAGCTGAAGGTAGTCAACTACTACAAGTCCAAGATTTTGAACTCTCCGCAGCTTTGCCTTCATACCCATAACGGTGATTCCGGCAGTATCATCGATAAGGATGTTGCATCCCGCAAGCTGAGTCGCGGTGGTTGCTATATCCTCCCATTGCTTTTTGTCAAGACGTCCTGTACGTAACGCATAACTGTCTATCATAGCTTCGCTTGAGATAATACGTGTAACGAGCTGTTCTGCTGACATTTCAAGCGAAAAGATGCAGACGTTCTTTCCTGAGGAGAGGGCAACGTTGGTTGCTATATTAAGAGCAAACGAGGTCTTACCCATACCGGGTCTTGCGCCAATGAGAATGAGGTCGGAGTTGCCCATTCCCGCAAGAACATTATCAATTCCCGAGAAGCCTGTTTTTGTTCCTCTCGCACCCTCTCCCTCCTCAGCGAGAGTGTGAAGCTCTCCGTATACGCTTGTTATGACTTCTTGTATTTTTTTAAAGCTCTTACTGTCTCTGCCGTTGGCAATGTCAAATATCTGAGCCTCGGCATACTCAACAAGCTCGTTTGCGTCACCTTCCTCGGAATAAGCCTTTTCGCTTATATCGGAGCAGATCCCGATGAGGCTGCGCAAAACGCTTTTTTGCTTTACAATGCTTGCGTAGTCCTTTATATTCAATGCGTTCGGAACTGCCTGATATAAGGATTTTACGTAATCCTCGCCGCCGGATTTGCTGTATACGCCCGTCGATACCAAAGCGTCGATAAGCGTTACAACATCGATCTCCTTGCTTGCAACGAACAGATCGCACATGGCGGAATATATCTGTGTATGCTCCGAGAGATAAAAGTCATTCGGGCGGATTATTTCAGATATTTCGGTAATAGCCTCGGGATCCACCAGAATAGAACCAAGCAAGGATTGCTCGGCTATTAGGGAAAAGGGAAGCTTTCTTGAAAATTCGTCCATTTTTGTAATGCCTTTCTGAAAAATCGATTTATTGCTTTGAGGTTACTTCTATGTTTATTTTTCCCGAAACGTCGGAAAAAAGCTTTACCTCAGCTGCGAAGCTGCCGAATGATTTTATAGGAGAAGCAAGATTTATCTTGCGCTTGTCGATTGTTATATTGTGCTTTTTCTGAAGCTCATCTGCTATATCCTTTGCGGTGACAGAGCCGTAAAGCTTTTTATCAGGGCCTGCGGCGTATTCGAACACTACCTTTACAGACTCAAGCTTTTTTGCTGTTTCTATTGCGTTTTGGCGTTCAACGTCGATTTTGTGCTGCTTTGATGCCTCTTTGTTTTTTACCTCGTTAAGTCCCTTTGCGTCAGCGGGAATGGCAAGCTTTTTGGGAAAAAGAAAGTTGCGGGCGTATCCGTCGGATACCTCTATCACTTGATCCTTTTTTCCTTGACCTTTTACATCTGCACATAAAATGACTTTCATAAATATAGACTCCTTTGCGTGATCTTAATTTTCGTTGGAATTTTCGTTTTTCTCGGCTTTGATGCTTTCAAAGTGATTGTCGATTGCCGCGGTAAGCATGGCCTCGGCATCCTCAAGCGTTGTGTCGGCAAGAGCGGCGCCTGCCATATCGAAGTGACCGCCGCCTCCAAGCTGTTCAAGGATAAGCTGCACGTTTATGCTGCCATCGGAGCGGGCAGAAATATTTACTGTGCTTCCGACAAGGATAAGCGCAAATGCCGCGCGGATATTTCTTATGGTAAGAAGCTTGTCGGCAGCCTTTGCCGCGACGACACGTGCGTTATTGCTTCCTGCGTCTGCGACCGAGGTTATCGCAATGTTGTCACGGTATATTTTTGCCGCGCTTCCAAATTGAGAGGCTGAGAGATATTCGTCAAAGCCCTCCTCAAAGAAGGTGCGGGCGTACTCGGTGTCTGCTCCGAGATTTTTAAGGTAAAGAGCAGCCGCGAAGGTTCGCATGCCGACCGTGCGCGTGAAATTTTTGGTATCGAGCATTATACCGGACATCATTATGCTTGCCTCTTCCTTGAAGCTTGCCTCGGGAGAGAGAGTCTCCTCAAGCATTTCTGCTATAAGCTCGCAAGCAGAGGAAGCGGATGGGTCGATATATGCAAGAGCGGGCTCTTCTTCAAACTCTTCTTTTTTGATGTGATGGTCGATTATAACCTTGGTAAAGGCGCTTCTTGCAAGCTCGGGAGATTCAAGTATATTGAAATTGTTTGCGTCAACTATAATGAGCAGCGTTCCGAAATTATTGTATTCGAGGGCGGAAACTCCGTCAACAAAGGTGTCCTTATATTCGGCAAGCTCAATAAGTCGTGAGGCGCAGGCCTTAAAATTCTCGTTTTGAGTATCGGCAACTATTTTTACGTCGATATCCGCGTAGGTGTTGCGGATAAGAGTTGTTATTCCTATACATGCGCCTATACAGTCAAAATCGGGGGATCTGTGTCCCATTACAAGAACATTGGGAGCATTTTCCAAAAGGGAAGAAAGCTTTGCGCATATTATCTTTGCTTGACCTCTCGTTCTCTTTTGCAATGCCTTGGTCTTTGCTCCAAAGTAGAATGTGCCTTGAGGATTTTTCAGCGCGACCTGGTCTCCGCCGCGGCGGAGTGCCATATCAAGCGCGATCATAGCGTTATGCTCACGCTCTTCAAGCGTAGCTCCTACTGTAGATATTCCTATCGAAACGGTAAGCTGAACGTTTGCTTCGCTTATTTCGATTTTGTGGATCTCATTGAGGATAGAAAATTTGTTTTTAATGCACTCGGAGAGCATTTCCTGAGTAAAGAGAATAATAAATTTATTGTTCTCATACTCACAAAGAATACCTCCCATTTTGAATGCCCACTCTCTGAGAGTGATTCCTACCTGACGCGTTTCGTTCTGATAGTTAACCTTAACGTACTGAGCGATCTCGTCAAGGTTGTCGACCGCGATATATCCTACTGCGGTGAGATTGTTTTTGTAAAGGAGAGATACGTCGTAAAGCTCTGTAATATCAAAAAATACTATCATTTGATAAAGCTTTCCCTTAGAGGAGAGGGAGTGGCATTCCATACGGTATTTTTTGCCGCCGAATTCTGCCATCTCTGCCCGACGTATGTCTTGAAGCATAACGCTTTTGATAACGGGAAGCTCGGAGTCCTGTCCCTTTTCTTCGGAGGATATCTTTATAAGTTCATCAAGGTTTATTCCGCAAGCTTGATTTATATCAAGATTAAAAACCGCTCCGCTTATACCGAGAGCTTCGGAAAACGCTGTGTTTGAGGTGATTATTTTGCCTTTTTCGTTGACTACGGCATAGGGAAGAGAAAGCTGATTGCGGAAGGCGTAGATAACGCTTCCCGCTTGCTCGTCAGATGCGTATTTCTCGTATCTGAAAACGTTTAATTTGTGATGAAATACAAAATAAATCGTGAGTGCTATGATGCCGTAAAGAGCTATAAATACAGCTCCGCAAATGGCGGTGTCTATAGATGGAACGAAAACGCAGAGAATTGTGTTCAATCCCATCATAATAAGTCCAAGGATAATGTATATACGTGACGGAAGCTCTCCGATACGTGTTATTTTATCGAATTTTTTGCTTTGCATAAGGGGTGTAACTCCTTTCTTCATGTTGCGCTAAATATAAACATAGCGGCAGAATTAAAAAATCGCATAATAAAGGATTATAATCACACTATTATAGTATTATAGCACAAAAGATGGTTTTTGTAAATGTTTTTTTTCAATTTTATTATATATAAATCAAATATAACGGAAAATGTAAAAATATTTAAGAAAAATTTAAAAAAGGTATTGAAATTTGGCGAAGAACGTGGTATAATAACAAGGTATTTGAGTGGGCTTGAAAAAGTCCACTCTTAATTATTGTAAAAAACGGAGGAGCTATGGCAAAAAATTCAAAGAGCGTTGTAGATACGGTCCGAGAGCTTGCTGAGCCTATTGCGGAGTCGATTAACTGTTGGGTCTGGGACGTTGAATTTGTAAAAGAGGGTGCGAGAAAAATTCTTCGCATCACTATAGATGCAGAGGAAGGCGTGGATATAGACCTGTGCGAAAGGATGCACAGAGCAATCGATACTGTGCTTGACGAGGTCGATCCTATTGCGGAAGCGTATTATCTTGAGATTTCCTCTCCGGGAATAGAGAGGGAGCTTAAAACACAGGAGCATATAGATGCTTGCGAGGGATGGGACGTAGAGGTGAGACTTTACGCTCCGATAGACGGACTTAAGATATTCAGAGGCGTATTGCTTGCTTCCGAGCAGGATGGAGAAATACGCATAGACTCAAATGGCTGTGTAAGATGCTTTGAGCGTTCCGCCGTTGCTAAAATAAGCACTTATTTTGAATTTTGATAAAAACGTGAAAGGTACGGAGATTAAAGATGAATAAGGATTTTTTTATTGCTCTTGATATGCTTGAGAAGGAAAAGGGTATACCGAAAGAGTATATGCTTGAAAAGGTAGAGGCAGCGCTTGCGTCTGCTTGTAAAAAGGAGTATGGCCCAAGCACTCTTGTAAGAGTCGCGGTTGATCCCGTAAAGGAGGATATCAAGGTTTATATTCAGAAAGAGGTAGTTGAGGAGGTCACTAATCCTCAGTGCCAGATATCTCTCGAGGAAGCGAAGGCTATAAGCCGCAGATATACGCTGGGCAAATTTGTTGAGACCGAGGTAAAGACCAAGAATGTTCGCAGACTCAGCGCGTCTGCGGGTAAATCTGTGATCATTCAGGGAATTCGCGAGGGTGAGCGTAAGGCTATGTAGGATGCATATGAAAGCAAGCGCGGAGAGATAATCACGGCAACGGTAAGTAAGGTCTTCAGCGATAACGGAAACGTGCTTCTTGATACGGGTAACGGTCACGCAACGCTTCTAAAGAGTGAGCAGATCCCCGGAGAGACCTTTACGGTAGGGGATAAGATAAAGGTATTCGTTCTTGAGGTAAATAAGGACGTTAAGGGCCCGATAGTTACACTTTCACGAGTTCACGCGGGCTTGGTACGCAGAATGTTTGAGCTTGAGATCCCTGAAATTCAGGAGGGAATAGTTGTAGTAAAGGGCGTTTCCAGAGAAGCAGGCTCGAGAACAAAGATCTCGGTGTGGTCACGCGATGAGGATGTTGACGCAGTTGGAGCATGTATCGGTAATCACGGAATGAGAATTCAAGAGATAGTCAGCGAGCTTCGCGGTGAGAAAATTGACATTGTTAAATACAGTGAGGATCCTGCTGAGTACGTTGCGGCGGCGCTTTCTCCTGCGGACGTAAGATATGTTGAGTTTACCGAGGAGAGATCATGCAGAGTTATAGTTGACAGCGATCAGCTTTCACTTGCGATAGGCAAGGAGGGACAGAACGCACGTCTTGCGGCAAGACTCACAGGCATGAAGATAGACATAAAGGCTCAATAATTTTATTTCGGAGGGACTAATAATGGGACAGCAGGCAGTAAAACCGAAAAAGATTCCCACAAGGCAGTGCCTCGGATGCAACGAACATAAGCCCAAAAAAGAGCTTTTGAGAGTTCTTAGAACGCCCGAGGGTGAGATAACGCTTGATTTTACGGGTAAAAAATCGGGACGCGGCGCATATATTTGTTATGATATAAAATGCTTGCGGAAGGCAAGGAAATCAAAACGCATAGATAAAAGTCTTGAAACCGCTATTCCCGATGAGATCTATGATAAAATGGAAAGCGAGCTTGAGGAATATGGGCGAGCTTAAGAATGATGCTTTTGTGACTGACAGAGAAACGGTAAAAAGAATTTTATCGTCTTTGGGGTTGTGTGCAAGAGCGGGAAAGCTTGTGTTTGGCGTTCCAATGATATGCGAGGCTTTGAGAAAAGGGGGCAAAAATATGCCCGTGTTAGTTGTAGAAGCTTCGGATACCTCACAGGCGACGCATAAAAAAATCGCGGATAAGACTGCATATTACCAAGTGATGAAGGTTCGCATAGCTTGCGATGGAGCTGCATTGGCGTCGGCTCTGGGAAAAACCTCTTCGCTTGCGGCGGTTGCGATAATTGACAGGGAAATGTCTAAAATAGTAGAGAAATATATTTGACATATACAGGGGTAGGGGGTTAAACTCTTAACTCAAACCTAATGAAAGGAAGTTTTCTGATATCAATTCGGAAAACGCGGTGCGAAGTATGGCAGTAAGTAAAACATCCAGTATATTAAAGGTCAATCAGCTATCAAAGGATCTGAATATCAAAAGCAAGGAAATGTCCGAGCTTATGACGGCGGAGGGAATAGAATACAAGGCTCAAAAGGTTCTTACTCCGCTTGAGTTTTCTATCGTTTTTGATAAGCTTACGCGAGAGAATCAGATAAAGGGGATAGAGGATTATCTTGACGGTATAACTGTAATTCCTTCAAAAGTAAAGGAGGAGGCGAAGGCTGCCGAGCCTGTCAAGGCGGCAGAGTCGGCTATGCCCGCAAATAGCTCTGAGATCAAGGAGGAAAAGCCGAAGGCAGAGACGGCTGAAAAGCCTGCTGAAAAGGTCGAGGAAAGCGCAAAGACTAAAGCTCCCGCGGCAAAGGAAGGCGCAGAGATTTCGGCGTCCGCACCGCAGAAGCCTCAGGGTAAGCCCTTGGAGGTGAAGCCGCAAGCATCTTCAACTCAAGCTGCTCCTTCTTTTAAGCGTGAGGATAGGCCTGCCCGTCAGGAAAGACCTGCTTCGCATCAGCAGACATCCGGTAATCAAAATTCGTATCAGCAGCAGAGACCTCAAGGTCAGAGACAAGGATTTGCTCAGGGCGACAGGGCGCAGGGCGGATTTCAGAAGAACGGCGCTCAGCAAGGACAAAGACCTCAGCAAAGAGCTAATAACGGATATCAGCAGAATAACCGTCAGGGCGGCGGATTTTACGATAAGGATGATAGACAGCAGAGCGCTCCGAGAGAGAAGTTTAAGCCTCAGCCTATCGTAAGAAGTCAGACCGCAAAGGGCGAGGATAATAAGCAGAGAGGCGCGCAGAGAGTAGTTGATATGCGCAGCGGATCTGTTGATCTTTCCAAGTATGATGAGAAGCTCGATAGCTTTGTTCCCGATAGCGTTTCCGATATGCGCGGCGGTATGCAGCGTGTAAAGAAGCAGAGTGCAAGCGGTGGATTTGCGCAAAAGAATAATCAGAAGAATAAGGGTAAAAAGAGCGCGCCGCAGGTCGTAACAAAGGCTCCGACGAGTGTAGTTCTTCCCGCGGAGATCGTAGTAAGCGATCTTGCTTCTCGCTTGAAGGTTACGTCGGGCGAGGTCGTTAAGCGACTTATGATGCTTGGAATGATGGTAACCGTAAATCAGACCGCCGATTTTGATACCGCGGCTATAGTTGCCGATGAAATGGGAATTGCGGCAACACAAGAGGTTATCGTTACGATAGAGGAAAAGCTCTTTGATGAAATCGATGATACCGAGGAGCAATTGCTTCCTCGTCCCCCTGTTGTTTGCGTTATGGGGCACGTTGACCACGGAAAGACCTCTATTCTTGACGCGATCAGACATACAAGCGTAACCGCGGGCGAGGCAGGAGGAATTACTCAGCATATAGGTGCGTACAGAGTTAAGGTCAACGGTCAGGATATGACCTTCCTTGATACTCCCGGTCACGAGGCGTTTACCGCAATGAGAGCAAGAGGCGCGCAGTCAACCGATATAGCGATTCTCGTTGTTGCCGCAGATGACGGAATAATGCCGCAGACTATTGAGGCAATAAATCACGCTAAGGCGGCAAATATTGACATAGTAGTAGCTATAAACAAAATGGATAAGCCGACCGCTAATCCCGATATGGTAAAGCAGGAGCTTACAAAATACGATCTTGTTCCCGAGGAATGGGGAGGAGACGTTATCTGTGTTCCCGTATCGGCACTTACAAAGCAGGGTATAGACGATCTTCTTGAAAATGTATTACTGGTAGCTGAGATGAAGGAGCTTAAGGCAAATCCCAACCGTCTTGCAAAGGGACTTATTATTGAGGCTAAGCTTGACAAGGGACGCGGACCTGTAGCAACCGTTCTCGTTCAGAACGGTACGCTTCATAACGGCGATATCGTTATAGCGGGAACCGCGGTAGGACGTGTAAGAGCTATGACCGACCATAAGGGTAAAGCGGTTAAGGAAGCAAAGCCTTCAACTCCCGTTGAGATAATCGGTCTTTCGGAGGTTCCGTCCGCGGGTGATGAGTTCAATGCCGTTAAGGATGAGCGAATGGCAAGAGAGCTTGCGGATAAGCGTCGCAGTGAGGCTAAGGAGGAGGTATTCAAGGCTAACGCAAGAGCGAGCCTTAATGACCTTTTCGCACAGATATCCGAGGGCGTTAAGGAGCTTAATATTATAGTCAAGGCAGACGTTGACGGCTCGGTTGAAGCGGTAAAGCAGTCGCTTGAAAAGCTTTCTAATGAGGAGGTCAAGGTAAGAGTAATTCACGGCGCGGCGGGAGGAATCCGTGAGGGCGACGTAATGCTCGCAGCCGCATCAAACGCAATCGTTGTAGGCTTTAACGTTCGTCCCGATAAGGCGGCGCTTGATAGCGCGGAGCGTCAGGAGGTTGAAATTAGAACCTACCGTGTAATTTACGATTGTATCAATGAGATAACCGACGCTATGAAGGGTATGCTTGCTCCTGAATATAAGGAAAATCTTCTTGGTCACGCAGAGGTGCGCCAGACTATTAAGGTTCCTAATGTAGGAACAATAGCGGGCTCTTACATTCAGGACGGTAAGGTTACAAGAGCTTCTATGATAAGAGTAGTCCGTGACGGTATAGTTATATTTGAAGACAAGATCAGCTCCTTGCGCAGATTTAAGGACGACGTCAAGGAGGTCGCGCAGGGCTATGAGTGCGGTATCGGTCTTGAGAGATTTAACGATATCAAGGTCGGTGACATTCTTGAGGCTTATATTATGGAAGAAATAAAGAGATAAGTTAATAGGGTATATTTTGTGGGGGAAGGAAAAATTCTTGAAAGAATTTTTCCTTCCCCCACACCCCTTTCCTTTTAAGAACTTTCATAAGGATTTTTTGATTCGTCACGATTAAAAGTTTTCGCCCGCCTTTTTCAAAAGGCGGCGAGGTCAAGGGCGAGTAGCCCTTGGCGCTCTCCGCAGAGAGCGAAATACCTCTTATCCTTCTATAAACGCAGGAGAGGGTGAATTTCTTTGCTTGCAAAGAAAGAGGGAGAACCCTCGTCGGGGGTTCTCCTTTATTTTTAATATAAATTAATGTTTTCTGAACCCCAGACCATGTAATAAAAGTGTTATCCTAGCTTGTTTATCTGTAAGGTCGTAGGTGTAGTCATCCTCATCAACATCCGGACCCCAATTGTTGGGGCTTTTAAATTCCACATCAGTAATATTGTCACAGTCCCAAAATGAGCTTTCTTTTATAAGCCTTGCACTTGCGGGAATTACTATACTTGTTAAGCTGGAACAATTTTGAAATGCACACATTTCTATCGTTTGAACTTTATTGCCAAGCGTTAAATTTTTTAAACTTGTGCAATTGTTAAAGGCAAATTTATCTATTAATGTTACACCGTTGCCAATTTGTACTGTCTCAAGAGAGGTGCAGTTTTCAAATGCAGACGGTCCTATATGAGTCAGTTTGTCTTTTATTATTACGGTTTTTAAACTGGGGCAGTTGTAAAATGATTTTTCAGGTAATGTTTTGATTTCGCCGCTTAGTGTTAATTTTACAATATTTTGATTGTCTTTTAAAACGTCGAATGCTATGTCGACAACAGGAAGACCTTTGTGACCGTCTATAACTATTTCTTTTGCTTTGCAAAACTCCAGACTGGCAAGTATGTATCCATTTTCTTCCTGATTTAACTCGAAGTAAAGTCCTGCGGTGCTTTCGGTGTAAGTTTTGGTAGTTTCTTGTTTAGTTGTTTCTTTTTTGCTGGTTTCTTTTTTGCTAGTTTCTTTCTTCGTGGTTTCTTTTTGCGTTTGCTTTTCGGTTTGGGTCAAGCTTTCGCTTTGCTCGTTTGTAGCTGCTTGAGAGTCTTCATTTGGTACTTTTCCATTACACGATGCAAAGATGCTTGCTGCCATAACTAACGTTAAAATAAGCGCTAAAATTTTCTTCATTGCTTTTTCCTCCTAAAAATAAAAAAGTGCGCATGGTTGAAGCCACGCGCACAAAAAACGCATAGCTACTAATTGTCGCCAAACAAAACCCTTTAGCAAGCCCATAAGTGCGTGCAAAAGAAAGCATCTGCATTTTTGTCAAAAATAAAAACGCACATATCAATAGGCTTACAAATATTTGGTTTTGTTTGGCATATTTATTATACCATTTTTATTTCATATTTGCAATAGATTTTGTAAAAAAATATGGCTGCCGCATTGCGACAGCCATAAAAATATTTATTGATTATTGTTCGTCCTCTATAAGACCGTAGTCACCGTCGCGGCGCTTGTAAACTACGCAAATTTCTTCGCTTTGGTCATCTCTGAAAACAAAGAATTCGTGACCCAAAAGATTCATCTGCATTATAGCCTCTTCAACAGACATAGGCTTGATGTGGAAGGCTTTCCTACGGATATTGAATTCCTTTTCTTCCTCGAAATCCTCGCCCGTATCAAAGATTCCGCCGTCAAAGCTTACGTTCTTTAGCCTTCGCTCAAGTCGCGTTTTGTTTTTTCTTATCTGACGTTCTATAAGATAAATGGCTCTGTCAAGCGCATTGCGGAAGGTCTCGTCCTCGACCTCACTTCTGAAGATAGCGTCAGCAACGATAGTAAGCTCAAGACATTTTTGTCCGTGCTTTATGCTGAGCGTAACCGTTGCGACTGCGTTGTCATCGAAATACTTATCAAATTTTGCAAGCTTCTTTTCGATGGTAGCCTTCATTTCATCCCATACGTTTAACTGTCTGCCAATAATGTTAACCTTCATAATAGACCTCCTTGGGTTTAAACTTAGGAAAAATATTTCCTCGCATATAGTATAACACATTTTTATTCAATTGTAAATAGACAACAATAAAAAAATTATAAAAGATTAAAAACTGTGCAAAATACACAATAGAAAAAAGCAAGAGAAAACGTGCGAGAGAAAACTAAAATTCCTAATATGGAATTATTTTTTTAAAAAACAACTTAATACATCAAAAAATAGTCCAAAATAAGAAAAAATATGAAAAGTATTTTAGCATTGTCCGTTTTATGATACACAAAGTGTGCTATAATGATTACAGAAAGCAGGATTAGATAAAAATAAATTTTGCTATGGAGGATTTTAAAATGAATGAAAATATGAGACGTATAAATAGAATAAGTCGTATGAGCAATGTAGACCGTACTCAAAAGGTTTATAGATTTTCGGAGCAGAGAGGCGAATCGGATTCTGAATTTGATTGTGAGCTTCCGCTTGTGCATGAGAGCTGTAAATATTCGGGATTTTCACTTGCCGCGGTCACGGCAGCAATATTAATGTTTGCGGGAATAATAATTTACGCAGTTATAGTATAATAAAAAATAAAAGGTATTGATTTACCTTGGCTTTTGTGATAAAATAAAGTAAAATACTTTACAAGGCGTTAAAATCATGGCAAAACAATCCAACCAAAAGCTTAAGCTTTTATATCTTTTACGAATTTTTTTAGAGCAAACTGATGAAACATCGGGGATGACAATAGCTCAGCTTTCAGCGGAGCTTTTAAAATATAATATAAGCGCGGCGCGAAAGAGCCTTTATGATGATATCGAAGCTCTTCGGCTTTTTGGCATAGATGTTCGCGTTAAGCGTGACAGATGCGTGCGTTATTATATAGCAAAGAGGGAGCTTTCATTTTTAGAGTTAAAATATGTTATAGACGCGCTTGAAAATTTTGATGCGCTTGCTTTTGACTCTGCAAATGAGCTTGCCGAAAAGCTTATAAAAATTTTTGGCGTAAAGGGACGCTTGTATAGCGAAAAGCGAGAAGCTGCATTGCATGGAATTCCGCAGAGCCTGTCTGATGAGGTCGGTAAAAACATCGAGCTTTTGATGCGTTCGATAGAATTGCGTGTTAAGATATCCTGTAGGGAATTTGAATGGAATCCCTTGAAACAGAGAATTGTAAAGAATGATGGTGAGGCTCGTGTCCTTACTCCGATAAGACTTTTTTACGAGGATAGATATCTTTTGCTCGCCGATGACGGTAACGCTGTTGCTACATATGATGTTGATAAATTGCTTGATGTTAAGCTTTTGGAATTTCCTGCGACTAAGGAGATCGATTATCGCGAACGTTTTATTCGTTGGCAACAGACTCAGGATCTTGAAATGCTGAGGCTTGAGTGCGATGCTTCCTTCGCGGGTGAAGTGTTTTCTCGATTTGGCTTGGGGGTAACTGTTCTTTCTGTTAAGGATGACAGATTCGAAATATCGGTTAAGGCTAAGATTAATGATTCGCTTTTTTCTTGGCTTTTTGTAAACGCAAAGTGCGTGCGTATTATTTCGCCCGAGCGTGTTCGCGATATATATCAAGAAAAGCTTCAGCTTGCCCTTGATAATTCAGCGCAATAATAATTTTTCATATATGATGGTTTAAAATAAAAAAGACTGCTCCAAGCGTTGCTTGGAGCAGTCTTTTTTAGTATAGCAGATTCTTACTGATTGTTATTTTTCATAGCCTCAAAACAAGCACTGCAGTATACAGGTCTGTCGTTCGAAGGTTGGAAGATAACTTTTGCAACACCGCCACAGTTGGCACAAGTCGTTTCAAAGTACTCACGCGGAGCTCTTCCTGCGTTTTTCTTTGCATCACGGCAAGCCTTGCAACTCTTGGGCTTGTTAGTGAAGCCCTTCTCCTGGTAGAATTTCTGCTCCCCGGCAGTGAAAACAAACTCGTTTCCACATTCTTTGCAGACAAGAGTTTCATCAACAAACTCTTCTGCTCCACCAGTTACTACTTCTTCGTTCATTTCGATTTTACCTCGCTTTTATTTGAATTGCCCCGAAACTGTGCTGTTTTAGAGCGTATATGATGGATAGGCAACGCCTATTCAGTCCGTTCTTGGTTTAGTGTTGTTCTGAGCTTTACCCGTATCCTGTATATCGCATTTGATATGGATTTTGTATCGGTATTAAGTATTGACGCTATTTCCGAGGTTGAGCGTCCCGAAAAATATAACTCCCACACCTTGTATTCATATTTAGAAAGAGCGTTTCGTATAATTCCCAAAAGTGCCTTAAGGCGTTCCTCTTCCAAAAGCTTAGAGGAGGGATCTGCAGAAGACTCATCCAAAAAAATGCTATCTGAGTTTTCGTACGGTTCGGTTGATATGCGTTTTACTGAGCGTATTTGTGATATCAAAGCGTTACATATACATATTTTTGCATACAATCCAAACTCAACGTTGCTTTGGTTTAAATTATAGGTAAGAGCAGCGTTATAAAATGCGATCCGTGCTTCCTGACGAAAATCGTCCTTTTCGCTCGCGAGAGCATCGTCGGAGCAGAACATGCTCACCGATGCTTCGATAAGCGGGGTGTATTGCTTTAAAAGTGAAACAAAGGCGTTTTGATTGCCTTTTCGAACTGCTGCAATAAGCTCGGAGATTTCATTTTTGTTTTTTTGTGAGCTCATAGCGTATCCTTGCTTTTTCTTTAAGGAAAAATAAAATTATCTGTCCATTATTTGATACAGATTTTTTCTTCTCTAATTCTATTATACCATTAAAATGTATAATGTCAATACCTTTTTTGAAAAAAATTTTGTAAAAAATTGACGAAAAAAGTTTTTATATATATTTTAGACAAAAGATAATGTGAGTTTTTGGTGAATAACCCAAAGCCATATGGCTTGCTATTTAATCATCAAATAAATAATTGATTCTTCCTTCTGTGAGGGTTATCATCCCGCGGTATATATCTTCGGGTCTTTCATAAAAATTATCCTGCATTTTTCTCGCTCTGTCTTCATGATCAACAACAAGTGTTTGAGAGAAAATACAAACATTTTGTTCGGTCATAGAAAAGGAAACACGTATTTTTCCGTTTTCCGCCCGTTCAAGCCAGGAATGAATGACGACCCCTCGCTTTTTAAAGTCAAGATAGCGAAGAGCCTTTTGCAGAGCGTTTTCAAGTACAGGCATGATTATTTCTCCGTGAAACTGCTGAGAGCAGAATCTGCCTTTTTTTGTTACAACGTAAAGCTCTTCGCCGTTTTCTTCTATTTTTTCGATGAGACCGAGATCGAGCATGCTGATAAAAGCCTCTGCGAAGTCAAGATACATAACGAAATCGGTTTGACGCACGATATCGTTTATCGTTGCATAATCGAGAGGATAGTTTATATTATCGAGCAGATAAAGCACGAAAAGCTTTACGTGACGTTGTGTTCCTATAGGTGAAGCCATGGTTTTGCCTTCCTTTACATTGTTTATATAAATATTTTATCATATATGTGTTATTTTTTCAATAAGTATTTGCAATTATTGAAAAAATGTGTTATAATGTATCTAAATAATAAAAATTAAGGAAGTAAAACAGATGATTTCAATAGCTTTACTTGGCTTTGGCTGCGTTGGCAGTGGAACTGCTGAGGTTCTCACCGAAAATAAAAAAATTATAGAGGAGCGCCTTGGCTGCGAATATCAGATAAAGTATATACTTGATCTTCGTGAGTTTCCCGACAGTCCCTTCGGAAAGCTTATAGTGCACGATTTTAATACTATACTTAACGATAGTGAGGTAACCGTAGTTGCTGAAATGATGGGTGGCTCACATCCCGCGTACGATTTTACGAGAGCTTGTCTTGAGGCGGGAAAAAGTGTTATAACTTCTAATAAAGAGGTTGTTGCGAAGTTTGGAGTTGAGCTTGGGGAAATAGCTGCTAAGCATGGAGCGCGTTATCTTTTTGAGGCGAGCGTTGGCGGAGGAATTCCGCTTATACGTCCAATGACGGTCGATCTTGCTTCCAATAAAATAAAGAAGATAAACGGAATACTTAACGGCACTACAAATTATATAATAACCTCTATGCGTGATTCGGGCGTAACCTTCGAGGATGCTCTTCGTGAGGCGCAGAAGATGGGATATGCCGAGGCAAATCCCGAGGCGGACGTAGAGGGAATTGATGCCGCGCGCAAGGCGGTAATACTTGGAGCGGTAGCAACGGGAAGGCTTCTTTCACCTGAGTCTATACATCGTGAGGGCGTGACAAAAATAACTCTTTCCGATGTGGCTCTTGCCCGTGCTTTAGGATATGAGATCAAGCTTATAGGCTATGTTGAGGTAATTGATGGAAAACTTTTGTGCTTTGTATCGCCTATGGCTGTTCCTGCAGCTAATCCGCTTTCAAGAGTAGATGACGTTTTTAACGGTGTGCTTATCAACGCTGATATGGTTGGTGAGGTTATGTTTTACGGACCTGGCGCGGGAAAGCTTCCTACAGCGAGCGCGGTGGTTGCCGACATTGTCGACGTTATCGCGAAGCGTTCTACCGATCCTACGCCGCTTGGCTGGGTATCGGCATCGGAAAATGATGTGGTTGACTTTGCAAGCTTTTTTTGCAGAAGAATGGTCATTACCAAGACAGAGTCTGATGGCTGCGCTTGCGCCGACGGTGTTTACGCTTATCTAAGCGAGACTATGACCGAGCAAGAGGCTGATGCAATGAAGGCAGAAGACAGTTCTATAATTACAATGTACAGAATGCTTTAATAAAATAATAAAAAAACGAGTATGGAGTTTTCCATACTCGTTTTTTTATTATTCCTCACTGTTTTCAGTGCTGTTCTTTTTTCTGCGCTTGAAAATTCTATCTCTTACGGGTGAATAGAATAACAATCCGATAAGCATTACAACCGCAAAAATTATCAGATAGAATATAACGGGGCAGGAGAAGCTTTCTTTCTCCATGGCAGCTTTTAGCGGGGTGATGCCGTGAGCGTAAACTGCTGCAAATACCATAAATCCGCAAGCGACCATTGAAAGAATGGGAAGAATAAACCGTTTTACTATTCCAAGCTCCTTCTCCTTTTTCATCCACATAATAAACATGGGGATATACAGTGCGTATATAGTTACGATCGGAAGCTCGGAAGAATCAAAATTGAAAATCCCAAACCATCCGCCGTCAGGTGCGAGGTTTGCTCCGTAAAAATAGAGCAACCATGCCGCGCAGGTGAATAGTCCCCAAACGGCTGAATTGGTGGTCATATTCGTCGCTTTATCGACCTGAGAGAAAAGGTTGGGCTTTGGTCCCTCGTCGCACTCTGCAATAGCGTACATTCCGCGAGTTGAGCCTACCATAAGACCGTTGAGCGTTCCCAAGCAGGAAACAACGATACATACGTTGAGAAGCGTTCCGCCGATAGCGCCGAATGTGTTACGGAATGCAGTGGTAGCTCCCTCTGTCATAAGAACCTCGTTGGTAGCTCCACCCGC
>JAFQPL010000004.1 GCA_017411785.1 Clostridia bacterium | reverse complement strand
TTTCCCCACACCCCTATCCTTCAAAAACTTTCAAAACGTAATGGATTTGAAATAAATTTTAAAAAAATGCGCTCGACCTTGATCTTGCAGAGGTCGAGCGTTTTTATTTTCGGTTTTATCGGTAGGGGAGGGGCTTGCTCCTCCCGTTTGAATTAAATTTGATAAAAAATGCGCCCGACCGTGATTTTGTGCGGTCGAGCGTTTTTATTTGCGGTTTTATCGGTAGGGGAGGGGCTTGCTCCTCCCGAAAACTAGCAAATAATCCTTGATATATAAGGCTTTCAAGAGCGTTCGTAGGGGCGAACTGTGTTCGCCCGCGGGCGTTCACAGAACGCCCCTACAAAAATCATAAATAAAAAAGTGATTTTGTGCGGTCGAGCGTTTTTATTTGCGGTTTTATTGGTAGGGGAGGGGCTTGCTCCTCCCGAAAACAATTTGTTTTAATATGCGGGAGCACCAAGGCGCTCCCCTACGCCTGATGATTGAAATTCGGACACATCATTTTGCATTATAATGTGTCCTTTTTTATTTATTCATTTTTCGGCGGAATATAAAATTCAGTTTCGACGATTTGGTTATCTTTAGCGATTTTTTTGTAAAACTCTTGGTATTCCTCGTCGGTAGTATCCTTGCTCCGCAATATTATATCTTGCCTCGGAGCTATCATAAACAAATTATTGACTATTTTATAGTCCTTTGGCATTGCCTGAGGTCCGCCTGCCTTGAATATCGGGGCGACCTTTACGTTATAAAAGGTATTGTTGCGTACCGTCACGTCGCAGAGCGGACATTCGGTTTGGTAAATCAGAAGATGCGCCGAGCAATGCTTATTGCCTCGCACGTCGTAGCCCCACGAGTAGCCTGTGTCTACACAGACGTTATTCTCAAACACGCAATTTTGAAAGCCCGTATCCTCAAGCTCGCCGTTTGACCATATCTCAAAGCCCTGTTGACAGTTCCAAATCACATTACCTCGGAAGGTCATATTTATCCAGCCGCGTTTTACGTTGTTGCCCTGCATTGTTATCGCAACGTCGAATGTGTTTGAAAATCTGCAATTCTCAACAAGCACGTCGGAGGAATCTGTCCAGCATTCAAGACCGTTTCCGTAGCGAACGCCCGCTCTGAAATGGGTTGTCAGCTCCGAGCCGCCAAGCTCGTGAAATTCGCAATTTCGCACTGTCGCGTGATTTACCGTACCGCTGATTCCGTGTGAGCCCGAGCCGATAAAAATGATGTCTTCTACCAAAATATTATCGGAAAAGGGCATACAAATTATATTGCACGCGAATTTTATATCCTCGGCGAGCAGGGAAGGGTCGGCTGTTGATTTTACGTAGACGTATTGCTTATCATTGTAAAAATCCCATTGGTTTTCTAATTTATCGAGCTCGAAAAATTTTCTCGGCTTAATAGCCCCGTCCACCTTCATAAAGCCGACGTTTGTGTCGAGCTCGGTGGTGTTTCCGTCAAATTTTTGTGTGTCGGTAAGGTCTATTTTCCAAACTTCGTTTCCGCAATTCTCCCACGCGTCTTTACGTGCCGTTTTATATTGGCTGACGACGGGCTTTGTGCCTTCACCGTACGCCTTATAGGTCGTTGGATTGCCGCTGTCATTTTCCTTTGGCGCGCGTATCTGACCGAAGAAGGTATCTCCGCGCTTAAAGCATACGGTGTCACCGCCCTTTACCGATGAATTGACCTTTTTCAGTGTTTGCCATGCCGTTTCGGGTGTGCGTCCGTTGTTTGTATCGCAACCGCTTGCTGAAATATAATAAGTAGCCATAGCTTCTCCTGCTTTTATTTTACTGATTTTAAGCTTTTTTCTTAATAGTCAGAGCCGCGCCAAGAGAGCAAATTATTGCGAGCGCGGAAACCGTTATCGATGATTGGCAGCTTGCGTTATCGGCGGGCTCGTCCTCGTCTTTTGTCGGTTTTTCGCTTGGTTCCTCAGTCGGCTTTTCGGATTCGTTTTCAAGAGCTGTTATTTTATTTTCAAGCTCCTTTATTTTTGCCTCAAGAGCCGCGTCTTTTTCGGTGAGGGCATTATCCTTTGCCTCAAGAGCCGCGTCCTTTTCGGTAAGGGCATTATCCTTTGCCTCAAGAGCTGCGTCCTTTTCGGTGAGGGCATTATCCTTTGCCTCAAGAGCCGCGTTCTTTTCGGCGAGAGCCTTTTCGAGAGCTGCGATCTCCGCTTCAAGCTCTTTTATTTGGGCATCAAGCTCGCTTTTTGTTACGGCATCAAGATTTTCAAGGGTGCTTTTTATTGTGTCTACATCTTCTCTGAGCTGTGATATTGCTGTTCTAATAAGCTCCATTTCGGTTGCTCCCGCGCTTGCGCCGAAAGAAAATACCGAAATAGAAAATGTAAAAATACAGATTATTAAAATAATGCTGAAGATCTTTTTTTGCTTCATAGCACAGTTCCCCCTAATGTGTAAAATTTAATATCTTACAAGATTATTATAATATGTTTTTTTAAAAAAAACAATGGCTTTTTTATAACTAATATAATTTTTTAGCATATCAGGCTATTGAAAACAGAAAATTTATGGTATAATGAGAATATAGGGTGTCTGTATTTTCTTGTGATAGGGGGGAGACGGTGAAAAAGTCATTTTTGATTGTAATATCTTTAATAATGGCTTGTCTTACGGTTTTGACGGCGTGCAAGGATACTTCTTCCTTAAAAAGTCAAGACCTTGATGAAAGCTCATCTGCTTCGCAAGCCGAATCTTACACCGAAGAAAACACCTTAAGCTCATCAGAGTCTGAAGTAACTGCCGAAAAAGAATCGGCGTCCGAGCTTGAAAAGGAAACCGCCGAGGCGGAGCTTGAGAGCGACACTGAGGCGGGTTCGGAGAGTGATACCGAGGCGGATTCGGAGAGCGACACCGAGGCGGATTCGGAGAGCGACACCGAGGCGGACTCGGAGAGTGATACCGAAAATAATGACTCCGACGGTGCTACGGAGGGCGAAGAAGAAAAGCCCTCGGTTTTAGTTGATGATATTCCCGCAAGCAAGAGCTACAAGGGTATAATGCATTATACTACGACGAGTGGCGCGGCTAAGACTTGTAACGTGGATTTTGTTGTAGATTACAAGGCTCTTATCGACGGCGACAATACGGTGTATTCTAAAGAGCTTTCAAAGCTATCTGTTCTTTTTGCTTCCGACGTTTACAAGGATCTTTACGTTGAATTTACCGAGGGTGCAAGCGGAGGGAACGATGATCCGACAACCTTTGCTTCGACACTTGGCTTACAAGACGTTAAATCTTACGATATCAGCGCTGATGATTATAATGTGGATAAGGATGACGTCACTCAGTTTGTTATCTGCCATAAAAGCCTTATTTACAACGGCAAGGTACACGAGGTAATTATAGCTTCTGTTCGCGGAACTAACGAGACTAACGCGGAATGGTCGAGTAATTTTGACGTCGGGGCTGATACCGAGGAATATTACGGTATAATGGGGAGTGAGCATCCCCATTGGAAAAACAAGGATAACCACAAAGGCTTTGACGTTGCGGCTAACCGCGTATATGATAAGCTTGCGGCTTATATCGGACAATACGTTGACTCGAGCGCTCAAAAGAGTATACTTATAACAGGACACTCAAGAGGCGCGGCTATTGCGAATATACTTGGAAAAATCTTTTCGGATGATGTCTCCTACAAAACCTATGCATATACTTTTGCGGCTCCCAATACCACTACGGTGAATAACGCGGGTGACTACAAAAATATTTTTAATATTATAAACGACGATGACATTATTACCTATTTGCCTCTTTCCGAATGGGGCTTTACAAAATACGGTGTGGTCAGGTCTGTCAGCGTGGAAGAGAATTATGAGGACTCGGCTTTGCTGGGTGACGCTGAGGGGACGTTTGAGTGGTTTATAGGCTCTGATTATAATGCTAACGAGAAAAAGGACGATGCTCTCAGCAGCTTCAAGCTTCTTGTTGACAGCAGGGAAGAGCTTTACAGGCTTGACAGTACGGCGGACGGTAAATTTTATTATGCGGGAAACTTTGATTTGGGGTATTCGGAAGCCGATGCCGACACGAAGTATAACGAATTGATCGCGGCGCTTGAGAGTGAAAAGCTCTTAAAGTTCTGTAACGTCAGAATAGTTGAGGGCGGTACTGTTTGGAAATACCGTGTAGAGATCAATTATTGTCCTGCTTATCTTATGCAGATACTCAGTAATATGACTACGGGAGTGGGTCCCTTGTTAGGACAGGACCTCAGCGGCAAGTACAATGACGCGAAGATGTCTTTTGTTGCGGCAAGCGGAAAGGTCTTTATAGGCGGCATGGAGCATCCTCATATGCAGCCTACCTACTATCTTATTGCGGAAAATGATTTTTTGAAATTAGGTTGATGCTTGGAACCTTATCTGCTTGAATAATATATAAAAAAAGGAGAATCCCTTTAGCGTAGTGCCCTTAAGGACACTACGCAACTAAGTTTGCCATGGGGGCAAGTGAAGTTTACTTCGTAAGTGAAGTTATCCTGCGGATAGTGAAGTTTTGCCTTCGGCAAAGTGGGCAAACTTAACTTCACTCGTGCGATAGCACGAACTTCACTGCAAAGCAACTTCACTTTCGCGTAAGCGAAAACTTCACTACATTTGCATTTGTGTCTACAAATGCAGTGCTTGTCAAGAAAAAAGTACAGAGAATTTAAAAACATTCTCTGTCCTTTTCCTGTCGGTAGGTACTATAT
>JAFQPL010000029.1 GCA_017411785.1 Clostridia bacterium | reverse complement strand
TGAAACATCTCTGTACCTCCAATTATACGTTACATAAATTATAAAATATTTCTATAAACTAAAAATAAACAAAGAGTAAAAAATATGCAAAAACATCTTGCTCATATGCTAACCGAAAAAAGAATGTCTCACGATTACAGTTGAGACATTCTTTTTCAATTAGTTATTATACTTTGTTTTTTTCTTTTTTAATACTCCGACAAGCCCTATTCCCGACGTTATACACGCAGGGAAAATAACCGTCGAAGAACCGCAGCTGCTTTTGCTTGGCTTCTCTGTTGTATCCTCAACTTCGGCCTCGGTTTCGGTTTCGGTTTCGGTTTCTGTTTCTGCTTCGGTTTCCGATTCATCCGCCTCAAGCTTCGGAATAACTATATCGGAAAGCTCTTTTTTATCCGAATCAAAAGATTTATTACAATGTTGACAAAGGAAATGTGCCTTAACACCCTCGCTCTCAACTGTAGCAGGGATCTCCTCGATCCATTCACCAAAGGAATGCGCGCTCGGCTCTATATCAAGCTCCTCGGTCCTTACATGCGTTTTATCATTAGCGCAGGTATAAGTCTTTACGCCCTTTGCGGAGCAGGTAGGCGCGGTAGTTACAGAGCCATCGTCCCACTTATGTCCAAGAGGCTCGCCGTATTCCTTTCCACACACCGAGCAAACAGCCTTACCCTCGCAGGAAGCTGTGCCGTCTGAGCATGTGTGGGGAAAAATAAGATGCAAGGTGGATTCCTTTTGTATATTATAATCGCTGAGAGTTTTCCCCTCCTCAAGCTGGTTTCCCGCGAAAATAAGCCTTTGCTTATCGGGAGGCACTCCCTCCTTTTCCTGAATCTTTGCCTTTATTTCATCAATATAATCATTTGGCTCGACCTCAAGAGTTATTGTTTTACCTGAAAGCGTTTTTACAAATATCTGCATAGCAGACGCCGTTATTACACTGACCGAAAAAACAACCGAAACAAGCGCAATAGCAATAAAAACCTTCAAAGCTTTTTTCATAAAGACCTCCAAAAATTTTTCTATCTAAATGATATCATATTCCCGAAAAAAAGTCAAGAAAAATCCTTCTACCCCAAATCTGATTCGGGATAGAAGGATAATTTATTTATTCATAATCAACTACACTTACCCAAGAAGCGAGGAATTCAGCCTCATGCTCATGTCCCTTGACCGACTGCGATGCCGCAACTATAGGCATCCACTTCTGAACGTACTGCTTCGCGGTATCGCTCTTTTTGCAGAAAAGATCAAGGTAAAGCTTTGCTCCCTCCTCATCACCGTTAAGGCAGAAGAGCAAATAGGTGCGTGCCACGTCAGCAGACGCATTTCCCTGCGTTGCGTGAGCCCAGTCCACGATATAAGGAGTTCCGTTCGGAGTAATGATTATATTTGTCGGATTAAAATCTCCGTGACATACCTTATTGTGCTTCGGCATAGACTCAAGTCTTGTGTGAAGCTCATAACGTGTCGTAGCGTCAAAGCTCGTAGCCGATATTTTTCTGTTCATCTTATCCTTAAGCTTGGTAAGCAAGGGGCTTACCTTTGTATGAACCTGCATCTGAAGATCAACTAAAAGCTCTATATACTCAGCCTTTTTATCGGGATTTTTCTCCATAAGAGAGGAAAGTGTTTCTCCCTCGATATAATCAAGAACTATAGCCCATTTCCCGTCAATAAGCTTTACCTCGCGGATCTTTGGCATATTAAGCCCCGTTTCCTCGATTCGCGCCTGATTGAGAGCCTCGTTAAGAACGTCTGCCTTTGAATAAAGCTCGTCAAAGACCTTTACGCAAGCATCGCCCTCTCTGTAGATGATCTTATTTTTACTTGTTGCGATAACGGTTTCAAGTTTCATTTTTCTTTCCTCCTTACGCATTCTTACTTGGCATCTCTGCCTCGGTAAAGTGCTTACCGTAGTAAGCATTGAGGTACATCTGCTTTATCTCACTCATAAGCGGATAACGCGGGTTTGCTCCTGTACACTGATCGTCAAACGCCTGCTCGACCATATCGTCAAGACGTGCCAAGAAGTCAGCCTCGTCAATACCGTAATCCCTGATGGTTTCCTTTATTCCAACTCTTGCCTTGAGGTCGTTTATTGCCTTAATAAGATTTTCAAGCTTTTCCTCGTTACTGCTTCCGCCAAGTCCGAGGTAATCCGCGATCTCTGCGTATCTCGCGAGAGTATGGGGATGATCGTACTGCGAGAAGGTTCCCATCTTTGCGGGAGCCTCACAGGCATTGAATCTGATGACCTCCTCTATCATAAGAGCGTTTGCCACTCCGTGAGGTAAATGATGGAACGCTCCAAGCTTATGAGCCATAGAGTGACATACACCAAGGAATGCGTTTGCGAATGCCATACCCGCCATAGTAGCAGCATTTGCCATCTTCTCACGCGCTTCTACGTCGGTCTGACCGTTGTCGTATGCTCTGGGGAGATACTCAAATATAACCTTAAGAGCGCGAAGAGCAAGTCCGTCGGTGTAGTCAGTCGCGAGCATTGCGGCATATGCCTCAACTGCATGAGTTACCGCGTCAATTCCCGAAGCGGCAGTAAGTCCCTTAGGAGCTGACATGTGGAAATCGGTGTCGATAATAGCCATATTGGGAAGAAGCTCGTAGTCCGCAAGAGGATACTTAACTCCCGTCTTTTCATCGGTGATGACCGCAAAGGGCGTTACCTCAGAGCCTGTACCCGCAGAGGTAGGAATCGCAATAAAGTACGCCTTTTCACCCATCTTGGGGAAGGTATAAACTCTCTTGCGGATATCTATAAATCTCATTGCCATATCGGCAAAATCTGCTTCAGGGTGCTCGTAAAGCACCCACATGATCTTTGCCGCGTCCATAGCAGAACCGCCGCCAAGAGCTATTATCGTATCGGGCTTGAAGGCTCTCATCTGCTCTGCTCCCGCCATAGCGTTAGCAAGAGTCGGGTCGGGTTGAACGTTCCAGAATGCAGTATGCTGAATGCCCATCTCATCGAGCTTATCGGTAATAGGCTTAGTGTATCCGTTCTCGTAGAGGAAGGTATCGGTTACTATAAACGCCTTTTTTGCGCCCCTTACAGTCTTAAGCTCATCAAGAGCCACAGGCAAGCAACCCTTCTTTATATATACTTTTTGAGGTGTTCTGAACCAAAGCATGTTTTCTCTCCTCTCGGCTACTGTTTTAATGTTGAGCAGGTGCTTAACACCTACGTTCTCGGATACGCTGTTTCCGCCCCAAGAGCCGCATCCGAGCGTTAAGGACGGAGCAAGCTTAAAATTATAAAGATCTCCGATTCCTCCGTGAGAGGAAGGCGTATTTACGAGAATTCGGCAGGTCTTCATTCTGCTTGCAAAGGCAGAGAGCTTCGCTCCCTCGGTCACCTCGTTAAGATATACGCTCGAGGTGTGGCCGTAACCTCCGTCGGCAACAAGCCTGTCCGCCTTATCGAGAGCCTCATCAAAGCTCTTGACCTTATACATAGCAAGAACGGGAGAAAGCTTCTCGTGAGCAAATTCCTCAGAAAGCTCTACGCTCTCAACCTCACCGATGAGGATCTTTGTACCTGCGGGAACGGTTACGCCTGCAAGCTCAGCTATCCTTGCCGCCTTCTGACCAACGATCTTTGCGTTGAGCGCACCGTTTATGATGATAGTCTTACGAACCTTTTCGGTCTCTATAGGATCAAGGAAGTAGCATCCGCGTGCAGCGAACTCTGCCTTTACCGCATCATATATAGACTCAAGAACGATAACAGATTGCTCAGATGCGCATATCATACCGTTATCAAAGGTCTTTGAGTGTATAATAGAATTTACCGCAAGCAAAATATCCGCGCTCTCATCAATTATAGCAGGCGTATTTCCCGCGCCAACACCAAGAGCGGGCTTTCCGCTTGAGTAAGCAGCCTTGACCATTCCGGGACCGCCCGTTGCGAGAATTATATCCGCCTCCTTCATAACGGTATTAGTCATTTCAAGAGAAGGAACATCTATCCAATCTATAATACCCTCGGGCGCACCCGCCTCAACCGCGGCCTCAAGAACAAGCTTTGCCGCCGCAATAGTCGAATCCTTTGCTCTCGGATGAGGGCTTATGATTATAGCGTTTCTCGTCTTTATGGCAAGCAAGCATTTAAATATAGCCGTCGAGGTAGGATTTGTTGTGGGAATAACCGCGGCTATAACTCCGATAGGCTCTGCGATCTTCTTTATGCCGTAAGCCTTATCCTCCTCTATAACACCGCAGGTCTTAGTATCCTTATATGCATTATAGATGTATTCGGCAGCATAATGATTTTTTATGACCTTATCCTCTACCACGCCCATTCCGGTCTCGGCAACCGCCATTTTTGCAAGAGGGATTCTTGCCTTGTCCGCAGCAGACGCTGCCGCAAGGAATATTTTATCGACCTGCTCCTGAGTATAGGACGCAAAAACAGCTTGAGCCTCTCTCGTACGGGCAATTGCCGCCTCGAGCTTCTCAACAGAATCAACTATTTCATATTTTTTAATATCCATATCCTTTTCCTCCAAAACTGTTTGTCTAAAAAAGATCTTTCGATTCGTTAATATTTTAACACATCTTCTCGGGTTTGTAAATATAAAATCTGAAAATCCGAAAAAGATTGTTTGCTTTAACATTTTATCCAAAGCCAGCCCTGAAGATATGTGCATTTTTCACAATAAAATATTTTTTTAATCTTTGTGACATTGTCACAGAAAAAAACTGTTTTTCGTGGTAAACTATAAATGTAAAAAGCATATGAAAGGAGCTTACAAAATGAAAGCAGCTATAATTGACAAAAAAAGATTTGACGAAATAAAGCAAAAGGAGGGCGTAGTTCTCATAGACTTTTTCGCGAGCTGGTGCGGTCCTTGCAAGATGCTCGCCCCGATAATCGATGAGATAGCCGAGGAGAGATCCGACGTATCGGTTGTAAAGGTAAACGTTGACGATGAGCCCGAGCTTGCTGAGGAATTCGGCGTTTTCAGTATACCCACGCTCGTGATCCTGAAGAACGGTGAGCTTGCTCATCAATCTGCGGGTGCAAGACCGAAGGAGCAGATACTCAAGCTTCTCGATGAATCAATAGGTTAACTCGCGAAGCCGCTTCTTATCAAGGATCCTTATACCCTTACGGGATACCTCAACCAAGCCCTCGCTTGAAAAATATTTAAGCATTCTCGAAACTACCTCACGGGCAGAGCCTATGTATTTAGCGATCTGCTCGTGAGTCAGTTCTATAACCTCGGTTCCACGCTTTGATGACTCATCAAGCAAAAATATGGCAAGCCGCTTATCCATACTCATAAACAGGATCTGTTGCATTACCCACATGACGTCGGAAAATCTTCCGAGAGCAGTCTCAAGCACAAATATCTTTACATCGGAGCGTCTTATTGACAGATCCTCTATAATACATCCGCCTATAACAACGCAATCGCTGTTCTCCTCGGAATCAACGAAAACGTCAAATGTTATAGCGTTAAGCACACAGGATGCCGAGAGCATACACATCTCGCCCGGGAAAACGCGGTAAAGAGTTATTTCCTTACCGTCCTCGGAAAGCATATATACCCTGAGGCTTCCCGACCTTACGAGAATAACTCCGGTACATTCATTTCCGTCGTGTATATTTACGCCCTTTCCGAAGCTTACGCTTTGCGCGGTACGGCAAAGAGTTTCTTTATCCTCGGTATTCAAGTCATTCCAGAAGGGGAAAACCGATTCAAACAAAGAAACCACTTCAAGCTCATTCATTTTTTTCACCTCTGTAAAAAAATATTATTGACTTACAGCAATTAAAATGTTATAATTATATTGTGTTGATAATATTTTATCATATACCAAAAAAAGAGTCAATATTTAGTGATTAAGTCACTGATCTTTTTTAATAATTTTGATATAATAAAGTCACATTAAAAAATAAATTATATAAATCAAAGGAGAAATACAAAAATGGAAAAATGGAAATGTAAAGTTTGCGGTTACGTTCACGAAGGGGAGATCAGCGCAGATTTTAAGTGCCCCGTCTGCAAGCAGGGCGCAGACAAATTTGAAAAGGTAGCTGTCGCTAAAAACCCCTACGCAGGAACTAAGACCGAGCAAAACCTTTGGGCCGCCTTCGCAGGAGAGTCCCAAGCAAGAAACAAATATACTTACTTTGCATCGGTAGCAAAGAAAGCGGGCTACGAGCAGATAGCCGCTATATTCCTTCAGACCGCCGACAATGAAAAGGAACACGCAAAGCTTTGGTTCAAGGCTCTCGGCGAGCTTGGCGACACCGCAGAGAATCTTCTCCACGCGGCAGAGGGTGAGAACTATGAGTGGACCGATATGTACGATCAGTTCGCAAAGGACGCTGAGGCTGAAGGCTTCTACGAGCTTGCTGCGCAGTTCAGAGGAGTTGCCGCAGTTGAGAAGGCTCACGAGGAAAGATACCGCGCGCTTCTCACCAATGTTGAGACCAAGGCAGTATTTGAGAAGAGCGGCGTGGTAATGTGGGAATGCCGTAACTGCGGACATCTCGTTCTCAGCACCAACGCTCCCGAGAAGTGCCCTGTTTGCAATCATCCGCAGAGCTACTTCGAGGTAAGAAAAGAAAATTATTGATAGTCCAATAAACACATTTCTGCTGTAGATACCCTTTGAGGCGTTTACAGCAGATTCTTTTAGGACGGTAAGGAGAATTTATGGAAATAATATACGATACCGTAATAATAGGCGGAGGTCCCGCAGGATATACCGCGGCTCTTTACGCCTCACGCGCGGGACTTGACACTCTTGTTATCGAAAAGATGTCGGCAGGCGGGCAAATGGCTCTTACAGGCGAAATAGACAATTATCCGGGGTTCCCCGAAGGAGTAGACGGCTTTACTCTCGGCGCGAATATGCAAGCCGCCGCGGAGCGATTTGGAGCAAAGACCGAATATGCCGAGGTCCTATCGCTTGAGCTTGCCGAAAAAGTAAAGAAGATCATCACGTCAAGCAAGACGGTCCTTGCTAAAACGGTTATAATCGCGACAGGCGCCGAGCCTCGCGAATTAGGTATCAAGAGTGAGAAAGAGCTTGTAGGTAAAGGAGTTCACTACTGCGCTCACTGCGACGGAAGATTTTACAAGGGAAAAACCGTTGCGGTAGTTGGGGGCGGAAACTCAGCGGTATCAGACGCTCTGTATCTCTCCCGCCTTGCGAAAAAAGTGTATCTCGTGCATCGCAGAGATACACTCAGAGCAACAAAAATATATCTTGACCCGTTGAAAAAATCCGAAAATATCGAATTTTTGTTTGATTCTGCCCTCATTGATATAATAGCTCAGCCACGAGTAACGCAAGCAAAAATAAAAGATCTCAAAAACGGAAAGGAGAATTATATCGACTGCGACGGAATATTTATAAGTATAGGAAGGACTCCGACAACCGCCTTCCTTAACGGAGCTGTCCCCCTTGACCCGCAAGGATATATAATTGCCGATGAAAGCACACGCACCTCAATAGACGGCGTTTTCGCCGCAGGCGACGTGAGAACAAAGACTCTGCGTCAGATCGTAACGGCAGTTTCAGACGGAGCGATAGCAGCGAGCGCGTCGGAAGAATATATTTCGGTCGAATAACCGATATCAGACGCGCCTCGGATAAAATTCGACAAAATACACGTTTCCTATTGAAAATTAAACATCCATATGGTATAATTATAAAAATACAGTATGCCTTAAAAAAGCTTACGGAGGATTTTATGAATAAAACCCTTAAAACAATACAGATCTTTGCAAAAATAGGAAAGGTTATCTCTACTATAGTATTTATCTTTTCGATAATCGGCGCAGTAATTACCTTGATTGCATTGTCAGCCTTCATAGGCCTCAAGGATATTCAACTTGAAGGAAAGACCTTTGTAGCTCTCTTAGAGGAATCGGGACTTAATTTTGTCACCGCAATATTTTCTCTTGCGGTCGCGTTTATCTCATGTATCGGCTCAGCGGTAGTCTCCAAATTTGCCGAGATATATTTTTCAAACGAGCTTGAGCTTGGCACTCCGTTTACCTTTGACGGAGCAAAGGAGCTTCTCCGTCTTGGAATTATTGCATCCGCAGTCCCTGTAGGACTTTCAACAATAACGGGGATCGCGCTTATAATAACAAAGCTTTTCCAGCCCACGCTTGATGAATCGATGATAAGCAATGAACCAATTTCGTTAGGAATAGGAATTATGCTCATAATCTTCTCGTTTATCTGTAAACACGGAGCAGAGCTTGCCGATGAGCTTCAAGAGGCAAAGGGTAATAAATAATAGCAAAATCAAAAAAGCTATCCCAAACGCATTATAGCGTTTGAGATAGCTTCTTTTTTATTACTTTAATATATTATTTTTTCTGATAAGATCTATCAACAGCTCGGCGTGATACTCGTGAGCCAACGCGGACGGATGCCCCGAAGCGCCCCAGTAGGCATCGGTCGACTGCCATTCAAGCTCAAGAGCAAAAAATCCTGCGCTCTCTCCGCCAAAATGCTCAAGCACATCCGCAATATAGCTCGGGACACCCTCGTCGGGATCGTAAAGCCAGATCACAGGCATACGTCTTCGGTAGCCGTCAAATATATAATTTATAAGATCTATACCCTTTTTTACAAAGGACTCGCGCTGAGTTTTATCATTAGTAGAATCATTTGCTCCGAGATGTATTACCAAAAGATCGGGCGCGCGGCCGAATTCGTATTGCTTTACGGTATCTCTGTGGAAGGACGCCGCCTTGTAGTAATCGGTAAAGAGCGCGTGAGTCCATCCCGTATCAAGACCCACACCGCTCCAGGCAACTATAGTACAGTCAGCGTCAAATTCCTCCGCGGTAAGAAAGGCATAGGTCTTAGTTGCATCCTCCTTGTGAGGAGTGTTTCCGCCCTGCTCATTCTCCTCACCCTTGACGCCAAGATTTCCGTAACCGGTAGTAAGACTGTCACCGAGAAACTCAAACAAAAGTCCGCGCTCTGCGGGAGCCTCAAGTATCTCGCCGTCAAGCTCAAGAGAAACGATAACCGACGACGACCAAGCAGACTCACTCTGCTTAAGCACCTTCACCTTATGCGCTTTACCGTCATTGAATTCCGCTATCCTTACCGTCTGCATAGAGGAATCGACATAAAAGCGCTTATCTATGCGCTCACCGTCAACGAAAACACTGTAATAAGTATCTCCGCTTGAGCTCGCGGTGAGCAAAAGCTCTCCGTCTATACGGGCGCAAAGCTCAAAGCCCGACGCTGAATGATCGCAGGCAAGACCGCCGTCACAAAAATACGCTCGCCCGATAAGACGGATATTCTCCTTTAAATCTGAAAGAAAATAATATTTCATATCAATACCACCTTTTTTAACAAATTCTTTTTCTTTATAATATCGATCAATAGATCTGTATGCTCTCTGCTACACCCGTTTTTCAAGCATAGCGGCAATAACCGCGAAAAAGCGTTCAAAGGAAGCTATATTCAGCGACTCATCGGGAGAATGAAGATCAAGCACTATTGCTCCGCAGGAAATTATATCAAGCATCGGAAGCCGTTGCTTTATCACAGCGCACTCGAGCCCCGCGTGAATAACCGTAGCCCTGCACGCTTGACCGAAAAGCTCGCCGTAGCACTCGGAATAGAGCCTGCAAAGCGGAGACTCGGCATTTCCGTCCCAACCAGGATAAGAGCTTGCGCATATCTGTCTGCCGCCAATCAGTCTCGCGTAAGCGTCAAGCTCCTCACTTGATGCCTTTATCTGTAAAGCCTTTGGAGAACGAGCCATGAAAACAAGAGTTCCCTTATTTTTGCTTGCGTCTATCTCCAAAATACCGAGATTTCTTGAATATTCCACTACTCCGCAAAGTCCCTCGCTCATAGAAAAAACTCCGTTAGGCACTGTGGAGATAAAGGTTATCAGCTTCTCGGTCTGCTCTGCGCAAAGAGCGCGCTCCGCTCTCTCACACTCGCTTACGGTAATTGAAAAATCCTTATCGCAGGTCTTAAGCGAATCCTTTATATCATTCTCAATAAGCTTTATATCGTCTTTTATACTATCCAAGCTATCTGAGCAGATAATAGCCTCACATTCCCGCGGTATGGCATTGTCCTTACTTCCGCCGCAGACCGACACAAGTAAAAAGCGATGCTTCCCATAAAGCGAATTCAGCACTCTTCCCATAAGCTTATTGGCGTTTGCTCTGCCCTTGTTTATGTCCTCTCCCGAGTGACCGCCGAAAAGTCCCTTAACGGATATTTTAAGGCAGGGCTGGCTTACGGCTTCACTCTTAATATCAAAAGCTATCTCACTGCGCTGTCCTCCCGCGCAGCCAACGATAATTTCGCTCTCGTCGGCGCTATCCATATTTATCATTCGGGTAGCGCTTACAACGCTATAGTCAAAGCCCGAAGCCCCAACCAAGCCCTTCTCCTCGGATGAGGTGAACAGACACTCAAGCGTAGGATGACTTTTTATATTGCCTTGCGCTCCGTCAAGAATATAAAGCATTATAGCAACCGCAACACCGTTATCCGCGCCGAGAGTCGTGCCCCTCGCTCTTATATAGCCGCCGCTCTCATAAAGCTCTATTCCGTCCTTGTAAAAATCATGCTCGGCGTCAGCGTTTTTCTCACAAACCATATCGGTATGCCCTTGGAGAAGAATAGCATCCTCATCCTCTCTGCCCTTGCTTGCGGGCATGCGGATAAAAACATTATTATATTCATCCCTGATAAAGAAAAGCCCTCTGTCCTTTGCAAAATCGCAAATGTAATCGGCTATCTTTTCCTCCGCAAAGGTAGGACGGGGTATTGCCGATATCCTCTCAAAATATTCTATAAGCCCTCTGTATTTAAAGCCCTCTGCTAACATAAATTCCTCCTAAACTTATGAGGTTGGCAAATAAGCCAACCTCATAAAAAATCAAATTATCTTCTTCCTCTGTATTTTGAAAGATCTATCCTTCCGCCGTCGGGGAAGCTGTCAAGCAAGGAAAGCACCTTTCCCGTGCCGAGAGCCACGCACTTTATCGGCTCCTTGACCATTCTCGTCTTGATTCCCGTTACATCCTCTATAAGCTTATCAAGTCCTACGAGCATGCTTCCTCCTCCCGCAAGCAGAATACCGTTCTTAAGTATATCTCCCATAAGCTCGGGCGGTGTATGCTCTATAACGTAGCAGATAGAATCAAGTATTGCCGAAATAGGCTCCATCATAGCCTCAAGCATCTCCTTTGAGGAGATACTTATATTTTTAGGCAAGCCCTGAACCAAGCATCTTCCCTTAACCTCAATAGTTTTTGCCTCATTATGCTCGTAAACGACACCTATCTGCATCTTTATCTTCTCCGCGGTGCGCTCTCCGATAGCAACGTTGTGCTTACGCCTTACATATCTCGCAATAGCCTCGTCAAATTTATCTCCCGCAATTTTTACTGATTGAGAAACGACGACGCCCCCAAGCGATATGACTGCAATATCGGTGCTTCCGCCGCCTATATCAACGACCATATTACCAACAGGTCCGAAAATATCAACTCCCGCTCCGAGCGCAGCGGCAACAGGCTCCTCAATAAGATAAGTCTTTCTCGCGCCCGCCTGAATTCCCGCATCGATAACCGCTCTTTCCTCTACCTCACTTATTCCCGTAGGAACGCAGATGACCATTCGAGGATGGACTATAGAGCCTCCGCAAGCGCGTCGGTAAAAATACTGTATCATTCTTTGCGTTACCTCATATCTGCTGATAACGCCATCCTTAAGCGGACGAACTACCTCTATGTTGGCAGGATTTCTGCCAAGCATAGCCTGAGCCTCCTTACCTATCTTCGTTATCTGATCCATAGAGGTATCAATAGCAACAAATGAGGGCTCATTAAGAACTATTCCCTTGCCCTCAACAAAAACGAGCACGGTAGCGGTTCCAAGGTCTATTCCGATATCTCTTGAAAATATTTGCTTTGGCTTAAGAAAACCCATACCGTCCTCCTTTTTTAATAATACACTTACATTATACTATGAATGCGTAAAAAAATCAATAGTTTTCTTTCGAGTTTTAAGTCTTTATATCACTTGATATCGCTACACCCAAGATCTCAAGAGCGCCAAGCTCAAGCAAGGCTCTCGCGCAAGCAGACATACTCGCGCCCGTAGTTACAACGTCATCAAGAAGAATAACAGCTCTTCCCTTTATCCGTTCGGCTTCCTTTTGATCTACAATAAGCCTTCCCCGAACGTTTTTCATACGCTCGCCCGCAGTAAGCTTTTTCTGCGCCCTGATGCCGCGGCTCTTCAAAAGCGGCAAATACTCTATATCACAAAGCTCGGAAAGCTCCCTTGCAAGCAGAGCAGATTGATCAAAGCCATATTCAAACAACGCGCGCCGTGAACGCGGAACACTTATTAAAACAGGCTTCCCCTTAAGCTCCCCTCGCGCAAGCTCGCCTGTAATAAGAGGCTTCAGCTCTTTTGCAACATCGCGAATTACCCGTCTGCTCATGTTTTTCTTAATAAAATAAATCAGTCTGTTTTGAGGCTCTCCGCCCTTTTCCTTTGAATAAAAGAAAAGCTTTCTTAACGCCTTGACCTTATTCTTTTTCAGCATCGGCGGCATGCATCTGCATTTTTCCGCTTCAAGTGAGCATTCGGGACAAATACTCATTTTTGACGCGAGATAGACCTCTCGGCAATCAGCGCAAAACGCGCGGTCAAAATCCGCTCCCCCAAGTATTTCCCGACAGGAAACGCATTTGTGTACCGAAAATATAATTTTCAAAAGCTCTCTCATTTTTTCAACAGCCTCGTTTTCAAGCCCGTATATCTGTCACTCTGCCTATCGTTTGCCACCATTTCAGCAATTATGCTCTCTCTGCCAACGAGAATGACCATATTCTGCGCTCGCGTAACTGCGGTGTAGAGCAGATTTCTCGTATGAAGCATTTTGGGCGCTGAGCACATAGGCATAACAACTATCGGATACTCACTGCCCTGACTTTTATGAACAGTTATCGCGTAAGCATGCTCGATGTCATCAAGAAGAGAGATGTCGTATATTACACTGCGATCATCAAAGAGTATCTCAAAAAAGCCCTCATTCGACTTGATCGAATTTATAACGCCTATATCTCCGTTAAAAACGCCGTTGCCCTCCTTACCGTCAACAGTTCGCTCCCAGCCTATATCGTAATTATTCCTCGTTTGCATAACGCGGTCACCCTCACGGAAGAGCTTATCCTTGAATTTATATTCCTTTTTAGCTCTTGAGGCGGGATTAAGCGCGCCCTGTAGGATCACGTTAAGATGCTCGGTACCCGACTCCCCCTTGCGAGAGGCGCACAAGACCTGAATTCCGTTTTTTGCCATATCTCCATAGGCTCTTGGCAATCTGTCGCGGCAAAGCTCGGTAACGGTCAGTGATATCTCTCGGTCATCACCGCGCTTGAGATAAAAGAAATCGTTATCCTTAACGCAAAGCTCAGGCATATTGCCTTTGTTTATCGCGTGAGCGTTTCTTATAATAAGGCTCTGCTCTGCCTGACGGAATATCTCGGTAAGACAAACCGTTGAAAAACGGTCGCTTTCAATTATGTCTCGCAAAACATTTCCCGCGCCGACCGACGGAAGCTGATCGGCATCACCTATAATTATAAGCCTTGCGCCGACCTTGATCGCCTTGAGAAGCGCGCTCATAAGAGCGTTATCTATCATAGACGCCTCGTCAACTATAATTACCTCCTCGTCGAGAAGGTCAAACTCGTTGCGCTTAAAAGCCGCTCTGCCGTCGTTTTCGTAACCCATTTCAAGCAAACGATGAATTGTTTTCGCATCGCTTGAGGTCGCCTCGGAAAGTCTTTTTGCCGCTCTGCCCGTAGGCGCGGCAAGAGCAACCGTAAAATCCATACTCTCAAAAATTCTTATAAGAGCGCGAACTACTGTAGTTTTACCTGTTCCCGGGCCTCCCGTAAGAACAGTAACTCCGTATCGAAGCGCATCGGAAATTGCCGCCTTCTGTAATGCCGCGTATTTTATTCCCGAGCGTCGCTCCTCACCCTCAATAAATCTGTCTATATCTCGCACATCAACCGCCGCGCAGGTCTTATCAAGCAAAACGAGCTTCTGGGCTATATATTTTTCGTCCTCGTAATCACTCTTGGTATAGATAAGCTGAACACCGTCGCAAACAACGTACTTAAGCTTTTCAAGTCGCAAAAGCTCGGAAACGCCCTTGTCACAGACCTCTATCTCAACTCCAAGCAGCTGTGACGCCGACTCGCAAAGCTTCTCGCGAGGCAAGCAAACGTGTCCGTTCTGCGCGGAATTGCGTTGCAAAACGTAATGCACTCCACTCATAACTCTGTCAAAATTATCACTTTGCATTCCGATGCCCGAGGCAAGAGCATCGGCTCTCTCAAAGCCTATGCCGTCTATCTCGTTGCAAAGCCTGTACGGATTTTTCTTCGCCACGTCGACTGCCGCGCTTCCCCATTTTTTATAAATGCGAACAGTAGTTGCCGCTCCGAAATAATCGCGGAAAAACATCATCGCGCTGCGTATTCCCGATTGCTCCTTGAAGCTTTCCGACGCCGCAAGCGCCGTTTTATAGGATATTCCCTTTATTGAATCGGCAAGCCAATCGGGATGATTTTCGATAACGTCAAAGCTTTCCTCGCCGAACGCCTCAACTATCTTAACAGCCGTTTTAGGTCCTATCCCCTTGATTGCCCGCGAGGAAAGATAACGAAGGATAGATGCAACGTCGGCAGGCATAACTCTTTCATATTGCTCAACAGAAAACTGTCTGCCGTACTTTGCGTTATGCACCCATTTACCGTAAACGCAAAGCCCATCGCCCTCATTAAGCAAAGGCATTATTCCGCAAACGGTCACCATATCCTCATCAACCGACATATCGCAAACTGTATAGCCGTTTTCTTCATTACAGTAAATTATCTGCTCAACGCATCCCTCAAGCTTCTCAAGCCCGTAATTATCGCGCGCGCCAAACTCAATTCTGTTATCCATAATGCCTGCCTCCCTTCAAGATCTTAACGCAGGGCGGCTTGGCG
>JAFQPL010000028.1 GCA_017411785.1 Clostridia bacterium | reverse complement strand
TATATTTATATATATATATTTAAGGCAAAAAAAACACGGCGACAAACTATATAAATAATAAGCTAAGGAGAAAAAAATGAAAATTATATTCAACCGTTCAACAGTAAGCGCAGCAGTTGCGCCTCTTATGTATACCGCATCGGGAAAATCTACTCTTAACGCGCCCGATGGAATACTTATAGATGCTAAATTTCCCGATGAATGTATTCTTACTACCTTCGATAACGATAAGGGACTTCGTATAAAAATAGAGGCAAAGGTTCTTGAAGAGGGTGCGTATATAATAAATGCTCAAAAATTTAATCAGACCTTGAGAGTTATGACAGGTGATGAGATAACTCTTACAGTTGATTCCAAAATGGTAGCAAATATAGTAAGCGGAAGATCCTCTCATAAAATGAGCTCGCTCCCGGGCAGTGATTTTCCGTCGGTTCCCGAGCTTAAGAGTGACAGAAGCTTTATCGTAAGTCAGGGCGCGATAAAAAAGATGTTTAATCAGGTCTCCTTTGCCATGGGCAATAACGATCAGAGAGTGGTTCTTAACGGAGCTTATATGAAAATAGATGATGAGTCGGTAACTATGGTTGCATGTGACAGCTTCAAGCTTGCAAAATGCAGAAGAAAGACCGAGCTTATAAATAAAAATACTAACGGAAATGAGCATCTTGAATATGCGTTTATCGTTCCCGCAAAGACGGTAAATGATCTTTGCCGCTTGCTCGACGATGATGACGAGGCTCTTACGCAGATATTTGTTACAAGAAAGCATATCGTTTTTAAGATAGGCGAGCTTACCTTCTTTTCACGTCTTCTTGACGGTGAGTATATAGATTACGAAAGAATAATAGTTAAAACTCACAGAATAACGGTAATTGCAAATAAAGAGGAATTTTTGTCGGCACTTGAGCGCGCGGCGCTTATAACCGAGGAAAAGATTGCGGGAAGCGTCAGAGCGCACGTAAAGCTTGATATTTTTGGCGATAATATTAAAATTTACGCTATGTCAGTTGCGGGAAGCACCTATGATGAAATTAACGTAAAGCATGAGAATGACGATATTCTTATAGCCTTTAATAACAGATTTTTGATAGACGGTATCCGCGCATGCAGCGGAAAAGAGGTCAAATTAACTCTTTCCTCTCCTCTCGGCAGTATGAATATCGAGCCTGAGTCGAGTGAATATAAGGAAAACGGAATTGAGGAGCTGTTTATGCTTCTCCCTGTAAGAACTAAGGATTAAGCTTGTGTACTGCAAAAAAGTAACCTTAGAAAATTTCAGAAATATAGAGTCCTGTGAAATTGAATTTTGCGAGGGAACAAATATTTTAATAGGCGAAAATGCGCAAGGAAAGACTAATTTGCTTGAGGCGGTTTTCTATGCCTCGGTGGGAAGAAGCTTTCGGGCTACTGCCACAAATGAAATGATATCCTTCGGTAAAAAAAGCGCTTGCGTATCGGTTGACTATCTTTGTGATAAAAAAGAAAAAAGCGATAACGTTACTATCCGTCTTTTTTCGGATAAGAAAAAAACCGTTCAAAAAAATCATTTAAGAGTTGAGAGGCTTTCGGATATAGTCGGCTCGTTTCGTTCGGTTTTGTTTTGTCCCGAGCATCTGTCTCTTATAAAGGACGGCCCGCTTGAGCGGAGAAATTATCTCGATATTGCAATAAGTAGAATAAACAGAAGATATATTGCGTCGCTTCAAAGATACGGTTATTTTTTAAAGCAAAGAAACGCTCTTATAAAATCTGCCGCGCAGGATAGAAGCGCGTTTGACGCGACTGTAGATCTTTGGTCGGAGCAGCTCGCTGCCGAAGCGGCGGAAATTTCCTTTTACAGACTTGAATTTATAAAAAGGGTTGCATCTATAGTTTTTGATTGCTTTGCCGATATGACGGGCGAAAAAGAGCGCGTGGATATAGTTTACCGCGGTTCCGCGTCACTTGACGAGGATGAATATTTAAATAAAGAGGCGGTAAAGCAAAAATATATATCACTTCTTTCTTCCTCTCATGAGCGTGAGATATTTATGGGCTCAACGCTTTGGGGAATACATAAGGACGATATAGAAATAAAAATAAACGGTAAAAATGCCAGAAGCTTTGCTTCTCAGGGTCAGCAACGCAGTTTGGCTCTCGCGCTTAAGCTTGCCGAGGGTGAGATATGCAAGGAGGAGCTTGGGGATTATCCTGTTTTTCTGTTTGATGATGTTTTATCTGAATTAGATGAGACAAGGCGGGACTATATGCTATTGTATGCGACGGGAAAGCAGGTTATAATTACTACATGTGAGGCGTCGGCTTTTAAAAATCTCAGGGCGGATAAAAAAATTCTCGTTGTAAACGGCTCTTACAGTGAAATAAAGGAATAAAATTATGTTTTTACACGTTGGAAACAATAAGAATATCTTAATTGAGCGCGTTGTCGGAATATTTGATATGGATAACGCCACTCTTTCGGCTGTAACGAGAAAATTTCTTTCTGTGCAGGAAAGAGCGGGACTTTCGCAAAACGCAGCGGATGAGGAGATTCCTAAATCGTTTTTGCTCTATCTTGATGTCGACGGAAGCTATAAAATATGCTTTTCACAGCTTTCCTCAGCTTCGCTTAAGGGAAGAATAAATAATGAATTATAAGGATATCGCCGGAATTTCGATTTTTACAAGATTTTGGATTGCATGAGTTCCACTTTTTTAAGAGGACTCCTTCCACCGCTGACGCGGTCCCCCTCCCTCGAGAGGGAGGCTTGGGTTACATTTCGCACAAAATTATATTATGCCATCGGGGTATGAGGCTTAAAATTTAATACCACTATGCCCGAGTTTGCCTGTCGGTGCATACCGACCACCTCATCCGCCTCGGCAAGCTCGGCACCTTCTCCCACTGGAGAAGGCAACTGTAAACGAGCCTCCGACAACAGATTTTTTATGAAACTATTGACGGAAGAATGGGTTAAATTAGCCTTCTCTTGCGAGAGAAGGGGGACCGCGTCAGCGGTGGATGAGTAGTCATGCTTCGAATAAAGTTTATATTACGCCCTCGGGCTTTGCGGTATTAAATTTGCTACTGCGTACCCTGATAGCATAATTTAATAATTAAAAAACGCTCAATCGAGAACACATCTCGGTAGAGCGTACTTTTTTTGAAAACTCCCAAAAACCTTTCTGCAAGAAAGTTTTTTGCGGAGCTTTTTTTCAAAAAAGCGAC
>JAFQPL010000027.1 GCA_017411785.1 Clostridia bacterium | reverse complement strand
GTGAGACTGAACCTTGGGGCGAACGGATTTAGAGCAGAATTTGTCGTTCTCCGCCCCGAAGGTGTATATATATACACCGAGAGGAAGGAAACGGCAAAAGAATAAAAAACAATAAAAAATGAGGAAAACCGCAGGTTTTCAACCTTAAGCCCCTTTAAATTTGATAGAAGTGAAAATGGAGATGCTGACTTATCAACATCTCCATTTGTTTTTTATTCGTTTATGCCTAAATGCGACAGCACCCTTCTTTTATCTTTCTATTGTATTTATATTATATAGCTTGTATTACATTCATATTATATAACGGCGCTTTGGAAAGCAACGGCTTTGCCGAGAATCTTTATATTTTCAAGCTCGACTCCAAGATAAACGAGGGGAGCGTATCTCGGGTTTTCGGGAGAGAGAATAAGCTTTTGCTCGTCAGGATAAAAATAAACCCTTTTAAGTGTTGCCTCGTCGTTAATTATGACCGCCGCAATTTCTCCGTTATCGACAGAGCTTTGACTTCTTATAAAAACTATATCGCCGTCAAAAATTCTTGCTCCCGTCATCGAGTCTCCATGAGCTCTCAGACAAAAATCAGCGTCCATTGAGCCGTCCGTCATAGCGAAGCTTTCACGTGTTTCGTCGGCGTATATCGGTTTACCGCAGGCGATGTCCCCGAGAATGGGGATTTTTTTTATTCTGACAGGATTTTCTCCGTCGAAGCTGTTTACGTGAAACTCATCGTCGTTCCAGCCCATAAGGCTTTGAGGCGTCGTTCCAAGAGCATTTGCCAGTGAAACTATCTTGTCAGCGGGGATATTCGAAATTATTCCGTTTTCGTATCTGTTTATGGTCTGCTTGCTCGTGCCGATTATTTCCGCAAGCTCCTCAAGGGTCATACGCTTCGAGCGTCTTAGCTCCTTAATTCTTTTTCCTATCAAAAAAAACACCTCCTCGATGCGTCTGCTTTGAGCATCGGTAAATACTAATATCGAGATTATTCGACAAAGTCACCTATATTGTAACACAAAGTCACTTAATATGCAATAGGTGTGAGAAAAAATTTTGTTTTTTTTCGAAAAAGTCACTTGACAAGTTACTTTTAATGTGCTACAATTGTCACGTAATAAGTGACTTTGTCGCTTTGTTACTCAATGCGTGACTTGCTAAATCAAAAAAATTTAAAGGCGTAAGGAATGAGAAATAAAATCGTAAGGTGTGCGCGGTTTTAATCTTTCATATATTCTTTATCGGTGTGAGCGCCGAAAAATTCGAAGAGAGGAGGACGCAAGACAGGAAAAAATAAAAGAAGGGAAGTGAAAAAATGTATCAGCTTCATAATAAAGCGGATAACGTGAAGGGTGCGTACCGTTCGCAAATCGAAATCAAAGAGGATATAAGGTATATTTCGGAGCGTATCTCGGAGGTTAACGAGGCGTTGAATATAAGAGAGCTTTTATCCGACATATTTAATGAAGAAAGCCCAGCCGACGCGGTAAAAAGGGCAGAAACGGTTACGGAGCTTTTAAAGTATGCCGAGGAGGCGTTATCGGAGCTTCGAGATTTAAACGAAAGACTTGATGAGCTTAAGGCGGAGCTTATTTCAAGCGTCGATATGTGCTTCGGTTATGAAAGAGGTGATAGGCTTTGATGAGTATTTCCGAAAGAATGGTTTCGGATATAGTTGAGGCGCTATGCGCTCATTATTGTATTCGTGAAAGAGCGATAAGGGAAAAAAGCGTCGGCGCGCGTGTTCGTATGGAATACATATACATTAATTCAAAAATGCTTGACGGAGCGGCTGAGGTTGTTGGCTCGCCTTACGCCGAGAGCTTTATAAAGGATATCGGTCAGGGCGTAGGATACGCGAATACGGAAATCGACGCGTTTTCCGAAGTTTTTTATAAAAAAAGCAAGCTTGCGATCAAAAGGAAAATAGCGGAAAAGCTTCATCTTCTCGACTCATCGCCGGACGTTTTTTACGAGGCAAAAAAATAAAAAATATAATTGCATAGTACGACATTTTTTTCAAAAAGCGTTTGCTAAAATATATGTGCTTAAAAGGTTTTTATGCATTGAGAATAAAGGCTTTAAGCTTAAAAAAGACGTTTATCGCGGCACAATCGGTATTTTCGAGAGTCGTGAAAAGGAGAGAAGAATGAAGGATTGCGAAATAAAAAGAGAAGGCGATGCTCTCGTGGCGATGGTGGGGTGCGAAATAGATCATCACACCGCGAGGGTAATACGCGAAATGATAGACGGCAAGCTTGCGGATCAGGGTATTGCTTGTTTAAGGCTGGATTTTTCAGCGGTAACGTTTATGGATAGCTCGGGAATAGGACTTATTATAGGACGCGCCGCAAAGGCGGAAAAAAACGGTACTGTCGTCGAGGTGACAGGGCTCAAGGGAAGCTTAAGGCGGCTTGTACGCATGTCCGGAATAGAGAAAATTCCCAATGTCAGAATAAAATAAAAAGGTAAAACAGGAGATAAAAAATGAGGACGATAATAAACGAAATGAAGCTTAGACTTCCGGCGATAAGCGTTAACGAGAGCGTATGCAGATCTGTGATATCCGCTTTTTTAGCAGAGCTTGATCCAACCGTAGAGGAGCTTGGAGACGTGCGCCTTGCGGTGTCGGAGGCAGTTACAAACTGTATAGTTCATGCTTACCGCGATATTCCCTCGGGGGAATGCGGAAACATATACATATCCGTTCGTCTTTATAACACACGCGAGGTATCCATAGAAATATCGGATAACGGATGCGGAATAGAAAACGTCGAGGAGGCTATGAAGCCTATGTTTACGACAGGAGACGGAACGGAAAGATGTGGCATGGGATTTCTCGTTATGGAAAGCTTTACCGATGCTTTGAATGTAAAATCCAAGCGTGGAAAGGGAACTACCGTTCTGATGAGAAAATTTTTAAAATCCTCTGCTGAAGGAGAAAAATGAATTCCGGTGTAAAAGAGGTAAGGGCTATAAGCTCGGAGATGACGGTCGAGTCGAAAAAACAGTTAAAGCGTTCATATGATAAAAATCCCGAGCTGATAAAAAGATACAGGC
>JAFQPL010000026.1 GCA_017411785.1 Clostridia bacterium | reverse complement strand
CTTTATAGCTGTATTATAACAATTTAACTTCGTTAAGTCAATAACCAACTTGAAATCTTTATCTGTTTTTTTAATAATCGTCTTTATAACAAATATATGGCGATTGAACACTGCGTTGATTGTCAATTATTAAGATATCGGAGGTGCTTATGAAGAATAAATTTACAAAAAGAGCAGAAGAATCGCTAAGGGCAGCAAAATCTACAGCTGAAGAAATGGGGCATACCTTTATAGGTACCGAGCATATCCTGATAGGTCTTATCTCCGAAAAAAGCTGTATTGCTGCAAAGATACTTGAATCAAGAGGTGCGATCAAGGAGGAGATCGTGAGGAAGCTTTCTCTGTCCGAGGGCAGAGGCGGTCAGACTAAGCTTTCACCAAACGATATGTCTCCGAAGGCAAAAAAAGCATTACTTGATGCCGGTATGCTTTCTGAGGGTTCGGGTAGTGAATGCATCGGAACAGAGCATCTTTTGAGCGCAATATTATCGGACGGTTCATCGGCAGCTAAGATACTTACCGAATGCGGGATATCGATACAGGAGATAAAAAGCGATATCTCGGTATTTTTCTGTGCCGTGGATGAAATGAAGGAGAAACCGACAAAACGAGAGATCGGAATACCGTCATCCAAAAAAAGCGTATGTACTTCCCTTTCTCAGTACGGGAGAAATCTTACGGAGGAAGCTGAGGCATCGCTAATCGATCCCATCATTGGGAGAGAAAGGGAGATATCCCGATTAATAACAGTCCTATCGCGCAAGACAAAGAATAATCCTCTCCTCATCGGGGAACCCGGTGTCGGAAAAACTGCGGTAGTTGAAGGGCTTGCCAGGGCAATAGCATCGCGGCATGTGCCGGATATGTTGTTTGGAAAGCAGATCTTTTGCATCGATCTTTCATCGATGATTGCAGGTGCTAAGTACAGAGGCGAATTTGAGGAGCGCCTTAAAAACGTGCTTACCGAAGCGAAAAATGATAAAAACGTTATACTCTTTATCGATGAGATGCACACCATTATAGGAGCGGGCAGTGCGGAGGGCGCAATGGATGCGGCTAATATCCTCAAGCCTGCACTTGCAAGGGGCGACATAAGAGTGATCGGAGCAACAACGTTTTCCGAATATACAAAGCATATTGAAAAGGATGCCGCTCTTGAGCGAAGATTTCAGCCTATCAAGGTCTCTGAACCCACAAAGGAGGATACTGCGAATATTCTCCTCGGGATCAAAGAAGGCCTTGAAGCACATCACGGAATTAGAATAGACAACAGTGCCGTTTATGAGGCTATCGAGATTTCCGTGAGATATATTCCGGACAGGTTTCTTCCGGATAAGGCTATAGACGTGCTTGATGAAGCTGCTTCCTTTTTGTGTCAAATGAAAAGCAAGGAACCTACTGAGCTTATAAGTCTCAGGTCTGAGATAAACGAGCTGCGTGTCCGGAAGGAGGAATTGGTTGCCGTTGGGGAGATCGAAAAAGCTGAGCGGTTGAGAAAGAAGGAGATCACAAAAACCAAAGAGCTTGTTAACAAAAGGATCGCCTGGGAGAAAAAACGAAAAAACGAACGCCCCGTTCTTGATTCCGATGCAGTTATCAGATCCTTCTTTGAGCAGACAGGCGAATCTGATCTTCGTGAGAATGAATTTGACTCATATAGGACTACAGAGCTGTTACGATCACTATCAAAGGAAATATTCGGTCAGAACGATGCCTGCAGAAAAGTCACAGATTCTATCTTGCCAACAAGGATAGGTCTTAGGGATACAAATAAGCCGATATGCTCATTTGTATTCTGCGGAGGAAGCGGTGTAGGCAAAACATCGCTTGCGAGATCTCTTTCGGATGCAATGTTTGGAAGAAACTCGTTCATTAAGCTTGATATGTCCGAATATTCAGAAAAGCAAAGTGTTTCAAAGCTTATCGGTTCCCCTCCCGGCTACGTCGGCTACGAAGAGGCGGGAAAGCTGACGCAAGCCGTAAGAAACAAGTCCGAGTGTGTTATACTTTTCGACGAGCTCGATAAAGCATGTCCCGAGGTAATAGGTCTTCTGTTACAGATCCTTGATGACGGTGTACTTTCTGACAGCCGCGGAAGAAAGGCATATTTCCGTAATTCGATAATTATTGCTACAACTAACGTCGGTTCTAAGCATAAAACTATCGGATTCGCGGAAAATATAGATTCTGCGCTGATTAATGAGCTTGATGCCCGTTTCGGTGCAGAGCTTATTAACAGATTTGATGAGATCGTTCAGTTTTGCGAACTTGATTTGAATGCCAAAAGATCAATTGCCGAAAAAGCCGTTAATAAGACCTTGGAGAAGCTCAAAAACATTGGCTACGATATTGAGGCTGATGAAGCAGTAATAGATGATATAGTCAAAAAATCTGTTTGCGGAAACGCGAGGAATGTTCTCCAAACAGTTCTTCGTGAGTTTGAAAGCCCTTTGAGTAATATGATAATAAGCTCGGAGCTGATAAAGGGTGAGCAGTATCTAATAAAGATTACTAACGAAAAGCTCAGCGCTGTAGTTCTTGAAAAAGCATAAAAGCGGATGTAAATATGCCCGAACCAAAAAGAAAAAACATTGAAAGAATTATGTTTTCAATGTTTTTTCTCTTTTTTGCGGTCCGGACTTTTTTTACATAAATATCATTGCAGATAAAGTTAGCAGGATCAGCAAAGCAAAATTGATCGCGAAAAATTCGATAAGATATTTTTTGATCCCCGCTCGGTCGGCTTTAAGATATTGACGGAAGGTAATAAGGCTTGCAAGAGAGGAGATAAGCGTACCTACACCGCCGATGTTTACTGCAACAAGAAGCTCCGGATAATTCTCTGTGAATCTGGAAAGCAACACGGCGGTCGGAACGTTGCTGATGAACTGGCAGGAGATGATACCGGAAAGCAGGGTGTATTCGGATACCAAAGCACCGAGGAGCTCTCTGACCGCTTCAATGCGCGACATATTACCAGAAAAGATAAAGAAAGCGCAGAATGTGATAAGCAGTCCGTAGTCGACCTCAAGTAATGCCTTGCG
>JAFQPL010000025.1 GCA_017411785.1 Clostridia bacterium | reverse complement strand
TGAACAGTACATACCATTTTTTTTAATAATGGGTGTAGTATTTCTTTCTATAAATATAGTTAGTGTCAAAAATTGCAGAAAAGATAGATGTTTAAAAGGTAAGGATATGATAAACGCAGATTTTTTTAATGATGTCAAAGGAAAAAGGGTAGCTATACTTGGGCTTGGAGTTTCAAATCTGCCGCTTGTTCGTATACTCATCAGTAAGGGCGAGTGCAAGTCTATTACGGTTTATGATAAAAAATCAATTGAGGAGATGGATGCAGATGCGCAAGCTCTTGCTTCTATGGGCGTAAATTTTGTTTGTGGATTTAATGGTATTAGTGGGGATATAATTTTCCGTTCCCCCGGCTTTCGTCCCGACAGAGAAGAGCTTTCGGTTGCTTTGGCGGACGGAGCAATTCTTACCTCTGAAATGGAGAAGTTTTTGCAATATACTTCCGCCTCTACCTTTGCCGTAACGGGAAGCGACGGCAAGACAACAACAACAACTCTTACAGGTAAATTTCTTTCCGAATCGGGTAGAACATTTGTCGGCGGAAATATAGGAACTCCTCTTCTTGATAAATGTACAGATATGACAGAGCAGGATTTTGCCGTGCTGGAGCTTTCAAGCTTTCAGCTTATGAATATGCCGTATGCACCGATGAATGCGGCGATAACCAATATATCTCCAAATCATATGGATTGGCATGTTGACGAGGATGAGTACGCTTTTGCAAAATTTAATATAGTAGGTGAAAACACAAGACGGCTGGTCGTTAATGCCGAGAGCCCCAAGACCTTTGATTTTGGAATGAAGGTCTTACGCGAGAGCGATAAGGAGGTATTCTTTTTCTCATCAAAAAGAAATTCTTATGCGTCGGTTATAGGTGAGAAAAATGAAAGGGCAAAGCTTTTTTGCATAATAGACGGTGCGATAGCGTTAAACGATGGCGAAACAGTAGAGCCTATACTTGACCTTAAAAGTATTATTCTTCCCGGCATGCACAACGTAGAAAATTATACTACGGCGATAGCGCTTACCTATGGTTATGTTGATAAAGCTGTTTATAGAGCGGTTGCCGAGAGCTTCGGCGGGGTAGAGCATAGACTTGAGCTTGTAAGAGAAATAAACGGAGTTCAGTATTATAATAGCTCGATAGATTCTTCTCCAACGAGGACCGCTGCTGCTTTGTCTGCGCTTTCTGGCAGAGATATAGTAGTTATATGCGGCGGATATGATAAAAATCTTGATTATTCGCCTCTTGCGGACGCTTTGTTAAGCTCTGCTCGCGCGGTAGTTCTTACGGGCGCGACCGCGGATAAAATATACAATGCGCTTGTCTCAAATCCCGAGTTTTCGGAGAATAAGCTTACCGTGGTGAGAGCCGAGAGCTTTGAGGACGCCGTTATTTGCGCAAGCCGTCTTGGCAAGGATGGGGGCTGCGTGCTTCTTTCACCTGCGAGCGCAAGCTTTGACAGATTCAAGAATTTTATGGAGCGTGGAGCGTATTTTAAGGAGCTTGTAAGCAAGCTTTAAAGAAAATTAACAAATTTTGCATAGATATTATTTTCGTTTTTTGGTATCATAAAAGGGATGTATAAAAACATAAGGGGAAAATAAATGATTAAGAGAGCTATAGCAATTTTTCTTTGCGTAATAATTTTGCTGCCTACTCTTGCGGCATGCGACAAGAACGGAGATATACCCGATGGGATGTACTCGGTAACGCTTGAGGGTGAGCCGTTTATACTTTACGTTCCAGAGCAGTGGAGCGACAATCGCGATTCGGGAATATCCTCGGCGTACTATTCGATTGATAAGCATATACACGCAGGCGCAAGATATTTTTACTGTGATGAGGAAACTCGGGAGGCGGGCGTTTTAGCTTACGTCGAGATGGTAGAGGCAAGGAATTCCGAGATTTTGAGCGGATATAAGAAGTCAGCGGAAATAAGCGACGCTTCTCTCGGAGACGCTGATTATAAAAAATACGAATATACCTATAATTATAACGGAAACTCGGATGATAATGTTACCGTTACACAGTATTATACGTTTTACGGCGAGGATGTTATCGTCCTCAGCCTTTACATTGGTACGGAGCATATTTCCGAATTGCATAATGAGAGCTTTGACAAGATAAAAAATAATTTTAAGCTTTGCGAAAAAAATGCGGTAAACGATGATGTTACCGATAAGAGCACACCGGACAACATGAAAAATGCTTCGGATAAGGATCTTCAGTACGCATGCTACGTTCCCAAGGAATGGGTTACAAGTCTTAATGACAAGCTTACCTATGCGTATTATCCCGAGAGCGGAAAGCCAAACGTGACAGTTACCTGCGTTTCGCCGGACAATGATGTTGACGCAAAGGGCTATTTTGACCTGTGCGAAATGGAATACAAAAAATCAGTCGCGGGCTACGAGCTTCTCGGAGATCCAACCGAAAGGAACGTTGGCGGACGCAATGCGCTTTCCTATGAGTATAAGGCAGTTTACGGAGAAACCGAGTATAAGATAATGCAGACGGTTCTTATTTATAACAGTCTTGCTTATTCTATAACCTATACGGCAAGAGCTGACGCCTATGACGCGCATCTTGAAGATGTTGAGGCTATTTTGAATAATTTCAGATTCCGTTAAGGACATTGCGAATATGAAAAGAGAAATATATCTTGATAATAGCGCGACGACTCCGCTTTCGGAAGCCTCACGCAAAAAAATTTATGAGATGACCGAGATCTACGGAAATCCTTCATCGCTCCACTCGATTGGTCAGAGCGCTGAAAAGACTGTTGCCGAGGCGAGAAAGATAATTCTTTCGGCACTTGGCGTAAGGGCAAGAGAGGGTGAGCTGATATTTACGTCGTGCGGGACTGAGGCGACCGCTCTTGCGATTCTTGGCTCGGCTCACGCCAAGCAAAGAAGAGAAGCTTTAAGAATACTTACAAGCGATTCCGAGCATCCATCGGTGAAAAAAAATCTTGAGGCTCTTGAAAAAGAGGGCTTTGAGATAGTTAGAATACCAACAAAAAGCGGCATTCTTGATCTTGATGCGATTGAAGCTTCGCTTGATAAAAAGATATTTCTTGCAAGCTTTATGCTTGTTAATAATGAGACGGGCGCAGTTTATAAGGTTGGAGAGGCGTTTTCGAGGATAAAATCGAAATATCCCGAGGCGATAACGCATTGCGACGCGGTTCAGGGCTTTATGAAGATACCGTTCACACCTGCAGGGCTCAAAGCCGATCTTGTTACGGTAAGCGGACATAAGCTTCACGCTCCGAAGGGCGTTGGCGCACTTTATATTTCTGCCGATATGATCAAGAAGAAAAAAATATCTCCTTTTCTTCTTGGCGGAGGCCAAGAGGGCGGTATGCGCTCAGGTACGGAAAATACTATAGGTATAGCAGCCTTTGGCGCATCGGTTGCCGATATAAGTGAAAGAGCTCATAAGTGCAGGGAGCGTTTTGCTGAGCTTTATTCCTATGCAAGTGAGCGGATCAGCTCTCTTGGAATAAAAATAAACCGTCCAAGCGGCGAGTATGCTTCTCATATACTTAACGTAACGCTTCCTAACATCAAAAGCGAAACGGTTTTGCATTTTCTTTCGGCTGACGGAGTTTTTGTGTCAAGCGGCTCTGCTTGCTCGTCACATTCAAGCACGCCAAGCGGTACGCTTATATCCTTTGGACTTACACCTGCACAGGCTGATTGCTCCTTGCGCATAAGCTTTTCGGAATATAATACGAAAGAGGATGTTGACGCTCTTTATGAGTCACTTAAATCAGCACTTGCGCGACTTGTGCGTATTAAGAGATAAAAATAATTTAACGAAAAAATATGCTCGGCCGAGATCCCTCTCGACCGAGCGTATTTTTATTTGAATTTGAATTTAAATCTTTTTCTTATGTTTATTACGTAGAATGAGATCATTCTTGTAAGAGCGATATCGTACAGTATGAAAACCAGCTCGCAAAGAAGGATCACTATCACAATAAGCCAGTGCAGAGGAATATTGAGGCTGAAGCCTTGGAAAAACAGTAAGAAATAGAGCGCAATTATTACCGCGAGGCATACGTTGAATATAAGCTCCTTTAAAAGCCAACAAACGACCTTGCTTTTCCTTTCAAGCTTTTCCTTGATTATAGGATAAAATCCAAAGAAAAGGGCAAAGAATATTGCGGGAAGTCTGTTAGGAATAAGTAAAAGCGATAGCAGTGATATTGCGGCGTAAACCATCCACGGCGCGCCCTTTCCGTATTCTATGACGGCGATTATTACGCAGAGCGATGCTATTACCGCCATTGAAATGTCAAGCACCTCAAGCAGAGAGCCTATTCCGAGAAATATAACTCCGAGAGCTGCGAGCATAGCGCATATAGTGAGTTGCTTTACGCTTATTTTATTATTGCCTTTTTTCATCAACGGCAACCCATACAGCTGCAAAGGCAGTCCATACACATAAGACCTGCGCAGATATCACAGCAAGAGCAGCCTCTGCCGCCTGTTGTTTCATATCCTCCGCCGTATCCGTTAGCCTGACGGCGAAGCTGGTCCTTGGCGCTTCGGTATTCGCGGTTATAGGGGTCCATTGAGCAAGCGATATCAAGATATCTTTGCGCGTCAACGTACTGTCCTTTTTTTATGAGAACGCAGGCGTACAGGAAGTTCCACTCCGCAACCCTGTCGCCCTCGTGGACCTCAAAAAGCTTTGCTTCTGCTGCCGCAATATTTCCGTCGTTAAGTAAGCGGCGAATTTCCGCGTATCTCGGATTTGCAGAGTTTGTATTTGTGTTATATCCGCCCTGATTGCCTGAGGATTTTGAACTGCCGCCGTTTTTTCGGATGTTTTGTATCTCCTCGTAAGCGGCGTTTACCTCTTTCATTTTGTCACTCGCAAGATCGGCAAGGTCGCTGTCGCGGTATTTGTCGGGGTGATACTTTCTTGCAAGCGCGCGGTATGCTTTTTTAATTTCGTCGTCTGAGGCGTCGGGAGAGACACCTAAAACCTTGTATGGATCAGTCATTTATTTTTTCCTTTCGGTTTTGTTTCTTCGTGGTACTTATCTATGATATCCGCGGTTTTTTGCGGAATTCCCAAATATAAAATGTTTTGCAGAATATTTTTTATTGCCGAGTCATCTATATCAATAAGATTTAAGGCGCTTTCCGCCGAGAAAAGCTTGTTTTTCGTCGCGTCGTATATTAGACTGAGTTCATCGTTGCTCGGGATCCGTCCGTCGTAAAGCTTAAGCAGCGGATTGTAGCGATGCTTCTTTTTGTCATCACGCATATCGTCGAGCGCATCGGCAACGTAGATCCAAGCTCCTATATGCTTACCAAGCTCAAAGGCTATACGCCTGTCGCTACCCTCATAGCCGTGAGCCATTATTTCTCCGAGGATCTCACCAAAGCAAGCTGCGGGCGTGTCAACTCCGACGCATTCGCTTTTCTCGATCGCATTCAGTTCGGCAAGTTTTTTTTCTATAGTTGAGTCAAGGACTTGCAGTGAAGCGTCGCGCTTTAAGACTTTTTTTCTGGAATGTGCAACGAATGGGCGGAGCAGAGAAGCTCTGAGCTTTTTTGCGCCCCTTTCGTCGTGGATATCATCAAGCACCTTTTGATAGTTAAGAATTGCCGATGCTGCCGAGCAATAATCAAGTATCTCGTTTCTCTCCATGCTGTCACGCTTTTTTATCGGATGCGCTATGCAGCGGCGAGCCTTGAAGCTGATCTTGCACGGTGTGATCGCGTATCTGACGAGAGCAAGAAATACGAAATCGTAATTAAGTGTCATTCGTGAGCACTGTCCCGTGCATTTGCCCATAGAGCGGCAAAGTCCACAGTATGTAGCTCGGTAAAGCTCATGCTCTTTTACCTTTAATTCGGCGTTTACTGTCCGTACATACCCAAACATAAAAAGCCTCCTTAAAAATACTCATTCATATTATAATATATCATTTTTTAAAAAAAAGCAATACCTTATTTGTAAACATTTTTATAAATCTGTTAAAAAAGTATTCCGCGCACCTCAAAGATCAAAAATATCCTTGAATTGCGCGGCTTTTATTTATAAAATTATTTCTGCTTCAAGACATGCCTTGCCTTCATCGTTGACAGTGCGGAAGCTGAATTTACCGTCGTTTTCGGCACGGTATACCTTAACAGTGCTGCCAAATGATGCTTCATGCAGATACGAAAGGGATATACCCTTTATTTGTGAGGTCTTTTCATACGGCATAAAATCGCAAAGCATATCTGCGTAACGGGTGTTGTTCATGTGCATATTATAGTCAAGGTCGGAGTAAACTGTTTTTCGTTCACCGATAAGCTCTAAAAGCTCGGTCTTAGGTACGCGGAATCGAAGCGGAAGTCCTATGTCGATAGGGGATTCATGCTCAAAACCAAAGTTGAATGAATCAACCTTGCAAAGATCTCCCGTTTTGAGCGAGATAAGAGCCCAAGTGGTGTCAGCCTCAGCAATGACCTCGCCATCTCTTGTTATTCTGAAAAAGCGGTTGAAGGAAAATCCGCGGCTTTCAACGGTCCATGTTTCAACGGTTATCTCCTCAAAAGCATGGAGAGGGCGGTGAAGAGCGAGACGTATCTTGCTTAAAATAAAAGCAAGTCCCTCCTCGTCGCGAAGCTTGTCGAGATCTGTGCCGAGTGCCTTTATATGATGATTTGAAGCTTCCTGCATGAAAACGAGAATTTGCGTAGGGCGAACGCATCTGTTGGCGTCGGTGTCGTGCCAACGGGTTGTATATTGCTGTTTGAATATCATAAAACAAAGCCGCCTTTCAAAAAATCAAAACGTTAATAAAATAATTATATCAGGGCTTTGTAAATATTTCAAGCCTATTTTGTTAATAAATTACCCTTCCGCACGATCTTCTCTCACTGCGACCGCTCCTATCCCGAAGCTCACCGCAATAGCTGAGTTGACGGTCTGCATGGTTTTGTCGTCGAGATGCCCCATCCGTTCCTTGAGCCTGCGTTTGTCAAGTGTTCTTATTTGTTCAAGAAGCACAACGGAATCCTTGGCAAGTCCAACCTTGTCTGCGTGTATATCTATGTGCGTAGGTAGACGGTTTTTTCCCATTCGTGAGGTTATAGCGGCGGCAATAACTGTTGGACTGTAGCGGTTTCCGACGTCATTCTGTATAATAAGAACGGGGCGCAGCCCACCCTGCTCAGAGCCGACGACGGGGGATAGGTCGGCGTAGTAGATATCTCCTCTTTTTATATTCATTTCTTTTCCTCCGAAAGTAAGTGTGAAAGTTTTCCTTGTAATAATATTTTTGTCTCGTTTTTCCTGAATTTAAACATTAGTAAGTAAATTAACTACAGGAAAAATTTAACGGATGATGAGCTCCTATGTTCCTATTAAATGAATATATATGGGACTTGTTGAGTGCAAAGGTGTTTCTTAATGTAAAAATAATTAAAAATAAGCAAAAAAGTTTTAAAAAAATACTTGCGCAAGAGACGATAATGTGATAAAATATTTCTATAATTTTTTTATTGCGTTTATATGTTTAGGAGGGAAAATTATGGATGCTAATAAAAGACCGGAATCAATGAAAAGAATTGATAATTTTGAGCTTGCAAAAGCTTTCATCGATGAGCAGGTAAAGCTTATTCGTGAGCAGGTTGGAGATAAGAGAGTGCTTCTTGCGCTTTCTGGCGGAGTAGATAGCTCTGTGGTAGCCGCGCTTCTTATCAAGGCTATAGGCAAGCAGCTCGTTTGCGTTCACGTAAATCACGGGCTTATGCGAAAGGGAGAGAGTGAGCAGGTAATTGAGGTGTTTGGAAAGACTCTTGACGCAAATCTTATTTATATAGACGCAACCGATCGTTATCTGGAGCTTCTTGCGGGAGTTGCAGAGCCTGAGAGAAAGAGAAAGATCATCGGCGGAGAATTTATAAAGATATTTGACGAGGAAGCAAGAAAGCTTGAAGGGATCTCCTTCTTGGCACAGGGAACGATATATCCCGATATTCTCGAAAGCGACGGAGTAAAGGCGCACCACAACGTCGGCGGACTTCCCGAGGATATGCAGTTTGAGCTTGTTGAGCCTGTAAAGCTTCTTTATAAGGACGAGGTAAGAGTTGTTGGCGAAGCACTTGGACTTCCGCACGCAATGGTCTACCGTCAGCCGTTCCCGGGACCAGGACTCGGAGTAAGATGCTTGGGCGCTATCACGCGCGACAGATTGCACGCATTGCGTGAGGCAGACGCTATCTTGCGTGAGGAATTTGATAATTGCGGACTTGCCGAGAAGGTATGGCAGTACTTTATCGCAGTGCCTGATTTCAAGAGCGTAGGCGTTCGTGACGGTAAGAGATATGAGGGTTGGCCCGCAATCATTCGCGCGGTGAATACCGTTGACGCAATGAGCGCAACTATCGAGGA
>JAFQPL010000024.1 GCA_017411785.1 Clostridia bacterium | reverse complement strand
GTGAGTATGGAATCGCCGCAGGCGTATGACATCATGCTTTAGCGTGTATCTCATGTTATCCGCGAGTCAAAACTGACTCTTAATTTCGCCTACGGCGAATGTTGCATTGGGTCCCGGGTTCGAATCCCTGAAGGTGCACCAGAAAAAAGCACTTGCAAAAGCAAGTGCTTTTTTCAACGAAAGAAATCCCTTGCGGGATTTGTGAAATGCACTTCGTGCGTGAAATACGCTTCGCGTGTGAAATGCGCTGCGACGCGTGAGGAGATTTATTTCATTTCACATCGAACGCAGTGAGATATTTCACAATGTACGCCAGCACATTATTTCACATTCGGCAACGCCGAATATTTCACTAAATTGATTGAGTTGTCATTTTAAGCTCCAAGCACAGAAAAAAGCACTTGCGAGAGCAACCTTGTAGGGCGGTGGCTTGCTGCCGCCGTTACAAGCAATATAAAATCAGTAATGAGGCGGGAGGTGAACCCCCACCTTACAAAAAAGGAGCACGGGCAATTTTGCCCGTACTCCTTTTTTGCGAGGCTGAGGAAGCTTGTTCTATGAAGAAGCTTTCTCTCCGTAAGCCCTTGCGCTTTAATTCTTCTTTTTCAGTATCGTAACATCCTCGCGGTTATAGGTCTTTGGCATAACCTCGGGGGTCGCGGCAAGACGAACCTTGATAGTTCCTTGGAGCGGAGAAGTCTCAGTTACTGTTCCAACACCGTCAACTGTTCTTACAAGTGTGTCAACGGGCGGAGTTCTCTTTATCTCATATTCATAGGTGTCATGCTCGTATCGCAAGCAGCACATAAGTCTGCCGCAGATTCCTGATATTTTTGCGGAGTTGAGCGAGAGGTTTTGCTCCTTTGCCATTTTTATTGAAACCTGACCGAAATCGGTAAGGAACTTCGCGCAGCAAAGCGGTCTGCCGCAAATTCCAAGTCCGCCTACCATTTTTGCTTCGTCGCGGATTCCTATTTGGCGAAGCTCTATTCGCGTGCGGAATATTGATGCGAGATCTTTTACAAGGTCGCGAAAATCTACTCTGCCCGATGAGGTGAAGTAGAAGAGAAGCTTCGAGCTATCGAAGGTGTACTGAGCGTCTATGAGCTTCATATCAAGCCCGTGCGCGATTATTTTTTCGTTACATACTCGGAAAGCTGTTTCCTCGTTTTTCTTTATTTCTTCGTTGCGTTGAGCGTCGTCATGCGTTGCTGCTCTTACTATAGATCTTAGGGGGGGAACTATTTCGCTTTCGGTTATGAAGGAATTTCCCATTACTACTTCTCCGTATTCAAGCCCGCGAGACGTGTCTACAATAGCGTGCATTCCTATTCGAAGTGTTATTCCGTTAGGAGCAAAGTAGTATGTTTTTCCCGATGCCTTGAAGCGTATTCCAACCACCTCTACGTTAGCTTCGACGGCAGTATCCTCTGCTTTTTGGCTTGGTTCCGCTGAATTTTGAGATAATTCATTGTCTTTAACGCCGTACAGCTCCTCGTAAGTGAATTCCTCATAATCCTGATATTTTTGGAATTCCGGTGACGCGGAGAAGTCATCAAGCTTTTTCGGTTGAGGCTTTTCAAGTCGGTCGTTGCTTGGGAATATATATATATCGTTATTTTCTGCTGCTTGCGGAGATTCTGCTTTAGGCTTCGCAGATGCTATAGCTTCAAGCTCGGGTGTTGCTTCGGAAATCTTTTTGTGCTTATGCCTGCTTCGCCTGTTTTTGCTTTTTTGAGAAATTCCGTGCTGCTGAGCCTCTTCTGCGGAATTTTCCCGAGGGATTTCTGCTGCTTGACTTTTTTCTGAATTTATCGGCTTTTCGCTTGATGGCGAGCCTTCGGGCTTTGCCGCTTTATTTTTGTTGCGGTTTCTGTTTCTGTTGCGATGCCTGTTTTCTGCTTTTTTTGCATTGTCTTTTTCGGAGGTGTCGGACGGAGCAGAGCCGTCAGCCTTTTTTTGCTGTGGTTGAGCGTCGTTTGGCGCTATAAAATAGGGCTTTGGTCTGCGAGGCTTATTGTTGTTTTTGTTTTCGTTTTCCATATATTTTTCCTTTCGGTTGTTTACTGCTTATAAGAGGCTTGCGTTTATTGCTAATTTTATCATCATAAGTCGAACGTTTGCGTTTTTTTCTGATTCGCATATAGCGGTATCTATACTTTCATAAAGCTTGTACAGATAGGAAAGCGACGTTTTATCGGAAAGCTCTATGGCTTCGTTTGCGTCGCAGTAAAATTCAAGGTGGGGAGAATCCGCGTTTTTTACGGCTATGAGATCACGGATTGCTACGGCAAGAAGCGACAGCTCTTCGCAAAGCATATCTCTTTTTGAAGAAAATTTCAAAAGTAAGGAAACCGTTTCGGGCGTCGGGGCAGAGGAAATAGCTTTTTGAAGAAATGAACGGATAAGCTCGCGTCTTTCACGTATCGGTTGCCACGTATCTCGGTCAAGAAAGGCAATCGCCTGACCTATTCCGCCGTGTGATGCTTTGATGATTTCCGCAAGCTCGCCGGGTGAGGAAAGATTCATTTGAGATGCGCGTGTATCGTTAGCGCAAATAAAGTCCTTTATTTGCGCGTCGGTTAAGCGTTGCATACGAAGCGTTATGGCTCGGCTGCGAACCGTCTCAAGAAAATGATCCGCGCTGTTGCAGATCAAAAAGAAATGTACGAATGGGGGAGGCTCTTCGAGCGTGAGAAGAAAGGCGTTCTGAGCCTCGGGCGTCATTTTATCTGCGTTTTCTATTATATAAAATTTGTCATCGAAATCGTTTGGCACTATTCTTACGGTTTCGCATATCGAACGAATTGCGTCAACTCCGACCGTTGCCTTGGATTCATCCTTTACAAAAATTATATCGGGTGTTTTTCTTTCAAATATTCTTCGGCAGGAGTTGCATTTCATACAAGGCAATGTATGAGTGGCGCTATGCCTGTTTTCGCAAGCAAGTGCTGCCGCAACGGTAAGAGCCAGAGTTTTTCTTCCGCTTCCGTTAGCTCCCTCGATTATGTAAGCGTGTGATAAAGAGTCTTGTTCGATATCTTGGGTCAAGCGCTCGCACAGAGTCCTGTTTCCTACTATTTCTGTCATAGCTTTACGCATATAAGGACTCCTTTCAAACGGAATTTTCGCATACATATACATAGTAATTATATCAAAAAATCTGCGTTGTGTCAAGCAAAAAATCGCCGCGCGGGAAATTTACCTTTTTATGATTGAAAAAAGCTTAAAAATGAGTCAGATTTATTGACAAAAAAGCGCTGTTGGTATATAATATATAAGATATTTATATT
>JAFQPL010000023.1 GCA_017411785.1 Clostridia bacterium | reverse complement strand
TGCAACATTGCCCGTAGGGCAAATTACGAATCAGCTGCTGATTCGCAAAAAAAATCCCCCACTTGTGTGAGGGATTGGAGCTGGTGATGTGACTCGAACACACGACCTGCTGATTACGAATCAGCTGCACTACCGACTGTGCTACACCAGCGACTTTAATATTATAATATATAAAACCGTGTTTGTCAATAGTTTTTTAAAATTTCAAAAAAATACGCTTATCGCAAAAAAGTCTGCGTAAGCGTATTTTACATCATTTTAAATAAGCTTAAAGCTCCTCTACAGAAACAACTCCGTCAAGATTTGAAATTATATTTATCATTTTATCGTGGCTCTTTCTCCTCGGCATCTGTATTGAGAATATAGCGCAGGAAGTATTGCTTTCGCTGTTGCTCTTTGTTATCTCGATATCACGAATATAACTTGAATTTTCTTTAACCGTCTCAACTATTGCGGTAAGCTTACTGGTATCACTGTATTCAACGAAAATAGTAACCGTTCGCGAATTGGAAACCATAAAATATTCAAACCTCGCAAGCAAAAGCTCGGCAACAATAATTATAACCGTAGTAAGCAGAGCACCCTCGATAAAACCCGCGCCCGCACAGAGTCCGACTATTGCGGAAGCCCAAAGTCCTGCCGCGGTAGTAAGTCCCTTTACATTCTTTCGTTTAGTAACTATAATAGTACCCGCGCCTATGAAGCCGACGCCCGCTATAACCTGCGCTCCGAGACGCGCAAGATCGGTAACTCCGTTAAGCTCAAAGGCTATGTATTGGCTCGTAAGTGTAGTCATTGCCGCGCCTATGCATATAAGTATATGCGTTCTGAAGCCTGCGGGACGACGCTTTCTCTCTCTCTCGATTCCTATAATTCCGCCGCAGATAAGCGCAACAACAAGCCTTACGGTAATGGCAAGAATGTTTATATCGCCTGTTCTTTGAAAATCAAATATTGATAACATAGATCTTACCTCCTTAAAGCTCTTCTATCATTCTTACCGAATCGACCTTGGCAATCTCGGTAATAGTAGCTGTATGCGTAAGCTTCTTAGGAAGCCGCATAACAAGTATTGCGCTCGGGTATTTAGTTCCTCCCTGATTAGCCTTGATAAGCTCAACGTCAAATATACGAACACCTTTTGCTTTTATAGTTTCAACTATTTCGGTTATATTGTCAGCAGTATCAAATTCTATGTATATCGTTATATTTCGGGAGCGCGAGGTGATGAAGCTCTCAATTTTAGAGAAAAGTGTTACGGTAAGCAATATAAGCAAGCAGCCGATAAGCGCACCCCAATAGAAACCCGAGCCGATAGCAAGGCCTAAACACGCAGATGCCCAGAGCCCCGCGGCAGTGGTCATTCCCTTGACCTGATTTTTACCCGTTATAATTATAGTTCCCGCACCGAGAAAACCGATACCGTTTATAACCTGCGCGCCAAATCGCGAAAAATCACCTTGCATGAGATTTTGAGCGACCTCACTCCACCTGCTGTGCATAGCTACAAGATAAGCGCTCAATATCATTGTAAGGGCAGAACCAACGCAAACGAGTATATAGGTTCTGAAGCCTGCGGGGCGGTTTTTACGTCCACGCTCAAAGCCTATTATTCCTCCGCAGACCGTAGCTACTACAAGTCGTACAACGACCTCCCAGAATTTTAACTCCACGGCTTTCTCCTTTCCTGCGCAAAAACATCTGCGCCAATCTATATTACATTATTATACACTATATTTTTGGATTTTGCAAGTTTTTTTAGTATATTTTTAATAAAAATCTCCGCTAATTATAAATAAAAGTCAAAATTATATCCTCTTCGACAGGTTTTCCCTCTCTCATTGCGCAGAAAGCTCCGTCAAGAGCCGTTGAGAAAAAAGCATATCCAACAGTATATCTATCCTCCGCTTTATCAGCTTTAGCAACACATCCCACACCGACAAGAAATCCTTGCGAATTAAAAATAGGCGCTCCCACACCCTCCTCCATAAGCAAAATACTCAACTGCATAACAAAAGCGTTTCTTTCTATTCCGCAATTGCTGATGCCAACAGTCCTGTCGGTATGAGCTATACGCCCCGAGAGTAAACTGCTCTCCCCGTTGCCAACGGTATCGCAAAAGGTAAATATTTCCTCGCCCGAGCATAGCTCAATGTCTTTTGATATCCGCACAGGGATAAGTCCGTCCGCCTCTATCTTCATAAGCGCGATACCGCTCTCACGGTTTATTCTGAAGCTATCAGCAAAAAAACGTCTGCCATCGCAAAGCAAGACCTCTATCCGCCCCTTTATATTTTCATTTACAACACCGCCCGCCGTCGCTATCCAGCCATCGGAGGAATAAACAAATCCCGAGCAACGCTCCCCGCCGACTATTACCGAAACCGAGGCAGCCCGACACTCCTCAAAGATCTTACGGCTCTCAAAAGCTCCCTGCCATTGGCTCTCAATCTCCCCGCTCTCGAGCAAAGCATCAGCAGATTCCTCGTTTCCTCTCGAGCCAAGCTTCCAAAAAAAAAGCGATAGCAGCACAAGTATAACTAAAAGAGCAAGAATAAAAAAAGGATATCTTCTTTTTTTTATATTTACCTTCTCAAAATCCAGATCTATTTTAATTTTTTCCCCGCTCTCGATGCGGGGAACATCTTCTTTTCTTTCCATTTTCAGTACACCTCAAAAAAAGTCAGGGACTGTTCCATTCAGATGCAGAAGTAAGCTTCTTACGTCTAAAATGCAAACAGTCCCATCAGCATCGTTCAGATACTGAAAATAGTATTATTAAAAATTCAAATGCTATTCGGCAGAAAGAGTAAATTTAAAGGAACAGTTTTTACCATATTCGCTTTCGACCCATATCCGCTCGCCGTGAGCCTCAATTATCGTTTTCGATATGAAAAGTCCAAGTCCCGCGCCGCTCTTATCAAGTCCTCGGCTCTTATCTCCCTTATAAAAACGCTCAAACACATATTGAAGGTCCTCCTTGGCAATTCCCTGACCGTCGTTGTAAACCTCCACAAGCACCCTTTTACCCTTGAGTCTGCTTATAGCTATCTTAAGCTTTCCTCCCTCGCCTGAGAATTTGACCGCATTATGACAAAGATTGTAGATTACTTGATAAATAGCGTCGCTGTCAGCGTTTACGTAAATTCTCTCCTCCGCAAGCTCAAACTCAACCTCAAGATGCTTTGCGTCTATTTTTTGCTCAAAGGATATAAGTATTCGCTTCGCGGTCTCGCAAACGTCAAACCGCGTCATAGTAAACTTTCGGTCTCCCGCCTGAATTCTTGAAAGATCAAGCAAGGAGGACACCAATCTCGAAAGCCTGTGGACCTCGTTGGAAACCACACGCAGATAATATTCGTGCTGCTCGGGCGGAATAACTCCGTCAAGAATTCCGTCGATAAATCCCGCAATAGAGGTCATAGGACTGCGCAGATCGTGCGAAACGTTCGACATAAAGGTATTACGCATTCCGTCGTAATTGTTAAGCGACTCCGCCATATTGTTAAAGGTCTCGGCAAGCTCGGCAACCTCGTCGCGTCCGCGAACGGGAACTCTTACGTCAAACTTACCGTCGGCAAAGCTCTTTGCCGCCTTGCTTATCTCACGCAAGGGAGCGATAACCCGCTCACTTATAAAATATACCGCTATAAGAGCCGCAAGCAAGACCCATAATATCGCGCCCATAATTATCTTGAACATAAGCTCCCAAAGCTCTGCCATTATACGTGAATCCGAGCAGGAAAAAATATATCCGCAGCACTCCCCCTTCGAGTTCTCAAGAGCTCGGCCGCAAAGGACGTTAGCTCCGTCAAACATTCCCGAAAGATCTTCTGTGCCGTAATAGCTGCCCTCAGCCTCGAGAGCATCAACCACCTCGCTTGGAATCTCCCCCGTAAGCTTTATTGAATTATTCTCGGAAACGTGTGAAAAAATAATATTTCCGCTTACATCGGTAACTATAGTTGATACGCCGTCAGCGCTGCCCGAAAGCTTTACCAGCATATCGGTTATTCCCCGAGTCTCGTTAGCGTCAAAATCGGAAAGCTCAAGCGCATCCGCGCTGTAAAGCATCGACGACAAATAAGAGTGCGCGGTATCCGTCGTATTTTCCACAACAGATTCCTTGACCTCGTTGGAAAACCGTCCTATCGAGGTCGATGTTACAACAAGAACGACCAAAAAGCTCGTTAATATTATGAGCATAAATGCCGTAACATATCTTGAAAAAACACTTTTAAACATAAATCTCTCCAAAAGTCAAAGGGCTGTCGAAAACAAAACAGCCCCTCGAATCTATATCAACCAAGTAATTCAAACTTGTAGCCAACGCCCCAAACAGTTTTAAGCATCCATTTATCCGAAACGCCCTCAAGCTTTTCACGCAACCGCTTTACGTGTACGTCAACAGTTCTCGAATCTCCAAGATAATCAAAGCCCCAAACCTTATCAAGAAGCTGGTCCCGCGTGAAAACTCTGTTTGAATTTGACGCGAGGAAATAGAGAAGCTCCAGCTCCTTCGGCGGTACGTCGACCGACTTTCCGCAAAGCTTCAGCTCATATTTCTGATGGCTTATCTCTATATTGTCAAACTTAATAACGTCCTCATCGCTCTGTGTAGCGTGAGCCTGATAGCGGCGAAGAACCGCCTTGACTCTTGCGCTCAGCTCCTTCATATCAAAGGGCTTAACAACAAAATCATCCGCGCCAAGCTCAAGACCGAGAACCTTATCAAAGACCTCGTCCTTGGCGGTGATCATAATTATAGGCTTAGATGATACCTCGCGGATCTCTCGGCAGACCTGCCAGCCATCC
>JAFQPL010000022.1 GCA_017411785.1 Clostridia bacterium | reverse complement strand
GCGTTCTGCGAACGCCCGCGGGCGAACACAGTTCGCCCCTACCGTGAAAAATTTCTTTTATTCTATAAACATCGCATCGCCGAAGGAAAAAAATCGATACTCCCTCTCGACTGCTTCCTTATATATCTCCATAACCCTTTCCTTATCGTAAAAAGCAGAAACAAGCATGAGCAGCGTGCTTTCGGGCAGATGAAAATTCGTTATGAGGGCATCAACCGCCTTGAATTTATATCCGGGGTAGATAAATATTCCCGTATCTCCGCTCATTGCGGGAATATGTCCGTCCTCCTGTGCAACACTCTCAAGCGTTCGGCAAGAGGTCGTTCCGACGCAAACTATTCTTCCGCCATTAGCCCTTGCCTCATTTATTATATCGGCGCTCTCACGCGAGACCGAAAAATACTCGGTGTGCATTATATGCTCATCGATTCGCTCAACCTTTACGGGACGAAATGTCCCAAGCCCTACGTGAAGCATAACAGGCGCGATTTTTATGCCCTTATCCCTTATTTTCTGCAATAGCTCGGGGGTAAAGTGAAGTCCCGCAGTAGGCGCAGCCGCAGAGCCCTCCTCACGAGCGTAAACGGTCTGGTATCTCGATTTATCGGCAAGACGCTCGGTAATATAAGGCGGCAAAGGCATCATTCCGATTTCCTGCAAAGCCTCGTATATGCTTGAATATTTTTCACGGTCATATTCAAAGCGAATTATTCTGTTTCCCTCTTCAACTATATCAACGACCTCGCCAAGCAAAATTCCGTCACCGAAAACCGCCCTTTTACCGATTTTTGCGCGTTTACCTGGCTTAACAAGACATTCCCATTCGTCAAGCCTGCGTTGTCTTAGCAAAAGAAGCTCCAATTGCGCTTCCTTGCGCTCCTCGAGATGTCCGTAAAGACGCGCGGGGATCACCTTTGAATCGTTGATCACAAGAACATCACCCTCGTGAAGATAATCTATTATATCGTAAAAATGCTTATGATCAACCGCACCGCTCTGACGGTCTATAATCATAAGTCTGGAATGGTCACGCTTGTCCGCGGGATGCTGAGCTATCAAGCGCTCGGGAAGATCGTAATAAAAATCCGAGGCCAAAAGCTCGGTTGGCTTTTTTTCATTGATAATTACCATAAAAAATCCTTAAATTAAATTTTTAAAAGTATTGACATAAAAGTAATTGTATGCTATTATAATGATAGGATACATATAATAATGATAGAGGCGCGTTTTACAACTGCTATACGCCGATGGTCGCCGTGACCGCTGAGGTATATAGCAAGGGCAGAACGCCGAAGATGCTACGCAAACGGCGGCGTAACGTCTGGTCTTATGATGCATAATCGTCAGACTGTCATCGCTTGATGGAGAGCTATCTGTTTTTGTTGACTGTAAAAAGGGCTTCTATCCCTTATATTATAGTACAAATTCAGCTGGTTTTCAACCAGTTTTTTTGTTTTTATATGAATTCTTTCTAAATTATTTTTTGAAAGGAAGTACACGACCTATGAGCAAGCTCAAAAACACAATTTTTACAGGCGCGGCTACCGCGATTATCACCCCATTTAAAAGCGGAAGTATAGATTATACAAGCTTTAAAGGAATTATTGAGCAACAGATAGCGGGCAATATTGACGCTATAGTAGTTGCGGGAACTACTGGAGAGGCGGCAACACTCACTCACGAGGAGCATATGGAATGTATGAAATTCGTAGTGGATACCGTTGCGGGCAGAGTCCCCGTTATAGCGGGAACAGGCTCAAACGATACCGCATACGCAATAGAGCTTTCACAGTATGCCTGCGAAATAGGAGCAGACGCCCTTCTCCTCGTTACCCCATATTATAACAAGGCTACGGCAAAGGGGTTAACAAAAAGCTTTCTTGCCACCGCAGAGGCTACAAACAAGCCAATAATACTTTACAACGTTCCCTCACGTACGGGATGCAACATACCCCTCTCTGTATATAAGGAGCTTGCAAAGCACGAAAGGATCGTTGCAGTCAAGGAAGCGTCGGGCAATATCAGCGCAATAGCAGAGCTTATCGCAGAGTGTGGAGACTCGCTTGACGTTTATTCGGGTAACGACGACCAGATAGTTCCGATAATGTCACTTGGCGGAAAGGGCGTTATATCGGTGCTTTCCAATGTAGCACCAAAGGAAACACACGAAATGACGAGGCTCTGCCTTGAGGGAGACTTCAAGGCGGCGGCAGCGCTTCAGCTCAAATATCTCGATCTCATAAACGCACTCTTCTGCGAGGTAAACCCGATTCCCGCAAAAACCGCTATGGCAGAGATGGGATTCTGCGATGTGGAAATGCGTCTCCCGCTTTGCGAGATGGAGGAAGCCACAAAGGCAAGACTGCTCACCTCGCTCAAAAAGCACGGACTTATATAAGACTCAAATCAAATACGTAAAAAAGAAAGGCCATAAATATGACGAATATCATTCTTTGCGGCTGCGGAGGCAGAATGGGCAGGGCGATCATTGAATCGGTTAAGGACGGTTGCACGATCGTGGCGGGCGTTGACGTAAACGCATCTGCGCTCTCAACAGGATTTCCTGTCTACGAAAAAATATCCGATTTTCCGGGCAAAGCGGACGTTATAGTGGATTTTTCGCACCACTCCGCGCTTCCCTCTCTCATAGAATACGCAAAAGCTACAAAAACACCTATAGTACTCGCAACAACAGGACACACCGACGAGGAGCTTGCGCTTATTGAAGAAAGCGTAAACGAGATAGCGATCTTCCGCTCGGGAAATTTCTCGCTCGGAATAAATCTTCTCATAACACTCGCAAAGCAAGCGGCAAAAACGCTCGGCACAGATTTCGACGTTGAGATAATCGAAAAGCATCATAACAAAAAGCTCGACGCGCCAAGCGGAACGGCTCTTATGATAGCCGATGCGATAGCAAGCGAGCGAGAGGAAAGCGAATACGTTTTTGACAGACACTCCGAGCGCAAGGCAAGAGAATCAAAGGAGATCGGTCTCCACTCGGTAAGAGGCGGAACGATAGTCGGCGAGCATGAGGCTATCTTTGCGGGCGAAAACGAAATAGTCACGATATCCCACTCGGCAGCTTCACGTGAGATATTTGCAACGGGCGCGCTCCGCGCGGCAATCTATCTTGCGAAAAAGGAAAAGGGACTTTATAATATGACGGATATGATCGAGGGCAGATAAATTCTATTCTCTCAAAGCTATCCAATAAAAAAAGAGACTTTCTCAAGCTTGAGAAAGTCTCTTTTTTTACTTATCAGAGCTTAATTTTCAAGGCAGGAACAACGCCAACATTCACCCTATCAACGTAATAATAATTAAGGTATCCGTCATATTCAAGATAGCGCACACGGTTATTATAGCTACTGTATGGCGAACGAAGCCACCAATCGCCGTTTTCGGCATAGCTGCCGTTCGTACTATAAATATATACGCCCTGCGACTTCGCGTAATCGGTAGTCTTTTTTCTTCTCTCAACGGTAGAATTAAGACCGTAGCTGCTGTTGGTCGCCTCCTCGTATGAAAGCAAGAATATCTTATCCTGTGTATCCTCACAAGCATAGGAGTTATTTGCTGAGCCTGTAGTAGAGGCGCCGTTGTCAACCGACGTTGTAAGTATTATCGCCCTTTGAAGCTGATTGAACGCCGTGTTATAAAAAGTCTCGTTGAGCCATTTTCTTATCGTGCTTTGAGCATAATTGTTGGGATATACCGTCTCGCCCCCGATATTTCTTGTTCCGCTATCGGTCAAATAATACTCTTGAGAATCTATTATCATATCGCAAAGAATAAACGCGGTCTTCTCCGAAGTATTTTCATCAAGCACCGTCCAGGAAATAGGCTCGTACTTAAACCAATAAACGTTGCCGATATTATAACCGTTATTGTCCTGGTAGCTGTTACTTGCAGAGGAAGAGTTCGATGTATAATTCGGACGGTAAGACGTGAAATACACTCCTCTGTACTTCTCACCGTCATGCTCTATATCAATATACCACATAAAGTTACTCTGACTGTTATTTATGTAATATCCGTAAGAGATCCAGGAACGTGAATTCGAGCTTGTCGGAAGCGTTCCCGCTTTATTATTCAAGGCAGTTTTTAAAGAGCTGTCGGTTACCTCGGTTTGAGGATAAGAGCCAAAGGTTATCTTGTTTCCGTTGCGGATATATTGAGGAAGCTCAACGTGTCCACCGCAAACATCACACTTGGCATTATAATCCAAATCCTCGCACTCGCTTATTTTTTTATTACAGTATTCACAAACGTGATCGTTATTGGAATCCTCGCATTGAGACATCGCCTTAGCGCAGATATCGCAGGCGTGATCTTTGTCGGAGTCAGAGCAGATAGACATAGTTGCTTTGCAAAGATCGCAGGCGTGATCTCCATTCTCGTTTTTACAGCTACTTATCTTTACGCCGCAAACGTCACACTTATGATCGCTATTTAAATCAGCGCACTCGGCAATAGTTACTCCGCAGGATTCGCAAATATGATTTTTATCGGCATCCACACACGCTCCCAAAGCAGCGCCGCAAATATCACATGCGTGATTTCCATCTTCGTTTTTGCATTCGCTGAGCTTTACGCGGCAAACATCACAAAGATGGTCATTATTATCATCCGTACACTTACTCATAGTGTTCGTACAATACTCGCAAATGTGATCGTTATTAATATCGTAGCAAGCGCTAAGCTTCTGGCCACAAGCCTCACACTTGTGGTCGGCATCCTCATCCTCATGACTGCAATTGACGTCAACATCACAAGACGCAAAGATTCCAAGAGCCATAACAGCTATCAAAATAAGCGCTAAAAATTTTTTCATTACCGCAAATCCCTCCCTGCACGCAGATATACAATGTACATTATACACCGAAATAAAGAATTTTGCAATACCTTTTAGCAATTTACTCAAGTAACATATTAAGGCAATTCAATATTATTTGATCGCCTCAATAAGCTTATACAACACCGGCTCAAATGCCGAGCCGTACCAATGATTTTCGTGCTTTCAGATCCTATATAAATTTCACTCTATAGCTTCATTAACAGTAACAACAGAATTTTCAGAAAATCCGCCCCCCTGTATTCGTATATGAGTTATTTCATCATGCGCAACTACAGTGAACTGCACCAACTCACCATCTTCCCAAACAGAATCATAATACTCCGTCAAAATTTGAGAATCCGCACCCCATACCTCAAGAGATGTATTGTTATTTTCGTATCCAAAAACGCTACAAACTCCATCGAACTTCATATTGCAATTACTGATTCTTATAATATCACCGTTTGAAACCGGGATATAACCACTTATATAACTGCCATCCGCCAAAAGTTCCATATCGGTCGAACTACTCCACCTTGTGTTAGCTTTCCATCCCGTTTCATTATAAACGCCCGAAAGACTTGCATCTAATGCACTTGGAAGAACATTAGTATACGTTTCAGCAGAATTATCAATTTTAACCTTTCGGCTATTTCCTCTGCCAACACGAATAACGTGTATTATATTATTATCATAATCTGCTATAATCCCATTCACAGAAGCTTCTGTAGTAGTCCCTGCAGTATAAGTATAGCTTCCGCGTATATGTCTGCTATCCGTTTCAACAAGTATAATCGGTATTCCTGTCTCGGTTCTACCATCGTAATCATAATGAACATGTCCGCCTATACAAAACTCAACTTTGCCGCCACAAGAAGCATATTCTCCACTCCTAGAGTTATATGCATCAAACATTTCGGTTAACACACGCGCATTTGAACTTAATCCTGTAAGCGGAACAGGTCTTTTATCGTAATTGTCATAATCAGGCATGTACCATATATGTGAAACCGCCACAATATGCCAACCATTAGGTGTTGTTTTCAACGCTTGGTCTACAAAGCTTTTTTGTGATTGATCCACGCCCTTGTATGCAGTATCAAGATATAAATATCTTGTTTTTTCAGAAGTATTATCTATATAATAATACATACCTTCCCCGTGTACAACATCTGACGTTTCCTCGGGCGCAAGCAAATATCCGTATACATATTCTTCACTAAAAAGATTATTCGTACCATTTCCATCATCATGATTTCCAACCACGCTATGATGATTGGGCAAATCCTTGATCATGCTTCTCCATTCCCACAAATAAGACATGTCATCATAATCACTCGACTCATCATTAACAATATCACCGCCGAAAACAGTTTTTGTAATTCCGGTGTTTTTATAAAGATATTTGAGTAATAACGGAGACATTTTTGAGCCATAATTCCAATGTGAATCACTATAAAAAAGGAAAGATGATTTATTAGCTCCCGCCTCACATAAAGCCATATTTATTGCCTTTGTCCCGTCTTGTAAAGCCGGGATCCAATACTCCGGCAAACCCTCTTTTGAGTTCTCAATTCGGTCAACTATTTCCAATTTATCAGATTCGCTTAAAATGTAAGAATCTCCTTTTTCGCCTTGTGCCCCCTGTTCGCCTTGCTCTCCTTTATCACCCTTTTCACCTTGGAGTCCTTGTTCTCCTTGCTCTCCTTTGTCGCCTTTTTCACCTTGGAGTCCTCGTTCCCCTTGCTCTCCTTTATCACCCTTTTCACCTTGGAGTCCTTGTTCCCCTTGCTCTCCTTTATCACCCTTTTCACCTTGGAGCCCTTGTTCCCCTTGCTCTCCTTTGTCGCCCTTTTCACCTTGAAGATCTTTGCTTAAATCAGAATCCTCGCGCTTTTCGCAAGCAAAAAAAGCACCTAAAACCATAAAAAAAACCAAAATCAATGATAAAATTTTTTTCATCATTCCATCCCCTTAAAAGCGAATTCAAACAAACGAATTGTACGTCTTAATACATTATACTATTTTTTTAATTGTTTGTAAAGCAAAAAAAGCAAAATGCCCTTAAAGGGGTGCCTTCCATAAAGCAGGTTTTGCCTACCGATAGAAAATCATCTTCGTAGGGGCGTTCTGTGAACGCCCGCAGGCGAACGCAGTTCGCCCCTACGGAAAAGGACAGAGAATGTGAAAAAACTTATTTCGCATACTGATTTAATTTTTCGATGATTGAAATGAAACGAGGCTCCTGACGGATGCAATCATATCTCTTGTTTTGCATTTTATCTAAGCTATAATAGCATTGCGTATGCTCTGTTAGTTCATGGAAATCCTTGCTTTTCTCAGGATAGATTTGAGTATCAACAAAGAAAGATGTGAAATGCTTACCGCGGTCCTTCTGATAGGATATATCGTAAGCTACAGCATGATAGCACATCTTTTCGAGAGAATCCATAGCATCCTCGGTTTTGCCAAGCGACATCTGGTAGGTGGAAATTATCCAATAATTGAAGGACAACTGGCTATGGTGGTACATGAGATTGTCGCCGTAGATCAAGAAATATAGTTGGTTTGAAACACGGAGCATTTCTATTTTATACTCCCAAGTAGACGGGTCATTTGGAAGATCTTCACTCAGCACAAGTGTCTGAATGGCACTACCGAGCCCTGCTACCAGTTTATCGATTTCATTCTGAATATAGAATTTGGTTTTTCCGTCACCAATTCCGTTAGACAGTGCAATTTCACGGCAGTATTTCATGGGTACCAAACGATTCACCCAAGCGGTTGCTTTATCGGGTTGTTTGACTTTGCTATACAACAGGATAAGCGTGTTCATCGCGTCGTAGCGTATATCATCGTCGTTACATTCGTTAGCTACCGATCTAAGCAGCGATTCTATCTCCTTGAAAAGCGCCTCATCGTGAGTTTCTTCCCATATAAAATATAAACAAACTGCAAGATTATCACGAATCTCATAATCGTTTGGATACCGAGCATATGCGTTTCTTGCGTATGCCACTCTATCTTCGACAGAACCAACTTCCCCAAGGCGTTCCATCTCTTTCTTAATATCAGAAAGTTCTTGTTCTCTTTCTGACAATTTGTATCCGAGAAGTTCGTCTGTACTTACGGAAAAGAAATCGGCAAGCGTAGGAAGCAGTTCAATGTCGGGATAACCTCCTTCGGATTCCCAACGAGATATCGCTTGAGGTGTAACGCCTATAGCGGTGGCAAGCGTGTCTTGCGTAATATTATTTTCTGTGCGAAGTTTTTTAATAATCGCACCTATTTTAATGTTCATATCGCACCTCCAAAATAAATTTTGTAAGCTTACGATTTTATTATAGCATAATTTTTCTTTTTTTCAATTATCAATTTGTTGTTAAATAGATAAAGCAGTACTTTACATTTGTTAATGCAAAATACTGCTTTATCGCAGGCACGCCAAATGGGCATTTGTTTTTTATTTGATCGCCTCAATAAGCTTATACAACACCGGCTCAAACGCCGAGCCGTACCAATGATTTTCATGCTTTTGCGTTTCCTTTATACACTCAACGCAAAAATCTGCGGCTATTCTTGCGCTATCGTAAACGCTCTTACCGTTCATAAGCGCGCCAACGAATGCCGAGGCATAAATATCTCCCGTTCCGTGTGATCCCTTGGGCATCTTCTCATGCTCATAGTATGAGTATTCTCCGTCAACCAAGCAAACAACTCCCGTGTAGCCCTCACGGTATGATATACCCGTGAGTATAACGTTCTTACAGCCAATCTCACAAAGCTTGCTCAAAAGAAGATCGATATACGCTCTGTCGTACTCGGTCTTATACTCAACGCCCGTCATAAAAGCCGCCTCTGTAATATTCGGAATTACGTAATCCGCTTCAGCGCAAAGCGACGCCATAGCCTTAGCAAACTCTGCGTCAAATCCCGGATACAGAGAACCATTATCGGCCATAGCGGGATCGACTACCTTAACGCAATTTCCGTTAGCTACGCTACCGAAAATATTTTTAACATACTCTATCTGCTTTTGACTTCCAAGATATCCCGTGTAGATGGCGTCAAAGGTTATTCCCTCCTTCAGCCAATGCGCGCAAATATCGGGCATATCATCACTCAGATCTCTGAAGGTATAGCCTTTAAAGCCCGCGGTATGCGTTGAAAGCACTGCTGACGGAAGTACCGCAGTCTCTACTCCGCAAGCGGAAATTATCGGCAACGCAACCGTCAGAGAGCATTGTCCGACACAAGAAATATCCTGAACCGTAAGAATTTTTTTGTATGACATAAAAAACCCCTTTACTTTTTTATTTTTTTATATTATAATCTATATGTGGACTTATGTAAATAATCAAAATCGGAGTTTTTTATAATACCAGATGAAAAAATATTATTCAATTTATACCGAAATAAAAAGAAAAATATTAAACGGAAATTACCGTGCGGGAGAAAAGCTTCCATCCAAGCGAGTTATGGCAGATATGCTCGGATACAGCACTATAACCGTTGAACGCGCTTACGCTATGCTGGAAGATGAGGGGTACATAAAATCAAGAGAGCGAAGCGGATACTTCGTAGAGCAAATAGACCTCTCCGCAGGCGCGCTCCCAACCGTAACACGGGCTCCCATCCAGCACATAAAAGAAAATCACGCTCTGCCAAAGGAGCGTGACCTCGAATATTCACTTTGGTTTAAAACAATACGTAAGGTTATCTCCGAGCGAGGAGAGGAGCTTTTTGTAAAAGCTCCCTCGAAAGGGTGTCCGATCCTGCGCAACGCGATATCCGACTATCTTTATCGATATCGGGGAATGAGCGCAGAGCCACGCAGAATAATAATAGGCTCAGGCTCAGAGCAGCTATACGAAATCGCGGTAAAGCTACTCGGGAGAGAAAAGATCTACGGAATCGAGGACCCATCCTATTCACAGATAAAAGCCGTTTATCTCGGCATGGGCGCATCGATCTGCCCCCTAAAATTCGGCAATGACGGAATAGAAAGCGGCGCGCTCTTTTCCTCCCAATTTGATGTTCTCCATGTAACTCCGTTTCACAGCTATCCCTCGGGAATAACAACGCCTGTCTCCAAGCGATACGAATATCTTAAATGGGCGCAGGAGCGAAAAAGCTATATCATTGAAGACGATTTTGACAGTGAGTTTTTTATTCCAGGACATCCGATAGAATCGCTTTATTCGCTTGATCAGGGAAAATCGGTAATATATATCAACACCTTCTCCAAAAGTCTTTCACCCTCTATGCGAATGGGATATATGATTTTACCCGAGGCGTTGCTGCCGATATACAAGAAGCGGCTTGAGAGCTTTTCCTGCTCTGTCCCCGTGCTTGATCAGTATGTTCTTGCCGAATTTATAAGCAACGGAAGCTTTGAACGCCATCTTAACCGAGTAAGACGAAAAATGAAACGTTAAATCAGCGCCTCTGTAAGCTCTGTCAAGGTAGAAAAAAGCTTTACGTTTTTCTCTGAAAAACGTTCTTCGCTCTGATGCCCAGCACAAACTATATAGCATTCTGCGGAAAGCTCACATGCGGTTTCAATATCATGTGTAGTATCACCGATAAAAATAACCTTTTCCGAAGGATTTCGCTCTCTCCACTTTTTTGCAAGCGAAAGCTTGGAATCCCCATAAATATTATCGATCCCCATTATTTCCTCGAAATATCCGCCAACGCCAAGCCCATCGATCTGATAGGAAAGCATTTCTTTCTCCGATGCCGAAAGAACAGACTGCCGAATTCCCCTTGACTTAAAAAAATCAAGCGTCCTTATAACATCATCAAAAAGGCTCGCCCTGTGAAGATTATCCATATAAATTTTCACCCACTCGGACGCAAGCTCCTCATAAGGTGTCTTTGCAAAATCAAATCCGAGCTCCCTGTAGTAATCAACTATAGGAAAGCCAAATCTTGAGCGGTATGATTCCCTATCAAGCACAAGCTCGACACCGTGATTTTTTAACAGCTCATTTACGGTGTATATACCAAGCCCTACGTCATCAAGTATAGTTCCGTTAAAATCCCATATGCAATACGTATATTCCATAACCCCTCTCCAGAAAACGTGGCACCCGAAAATCAGGTGCCACGCTTTTTTGTTCTTGTTTATACCGTCTTCATTAAGAAGCGATTATCTTCTTTTTCTTAAGCCAGCTCGTATAATAAGAGCTTGCCGTTTTATCTCCCTCAAATATCTCTTTCAGATCCTCGCCTTCCGCAAGCTCGTCAATATACGCAAGCACTGCGTCAAGCTCGGCTTCATCCTTTGCGCTAAGGATTTTGTTCTTTACGTCTGCCGAAAGCTCTGCCGCCTTTTTCAAGGGTTCAAGATTCACCTCAGAACCGTAGAAGGAAAATCCAAGAATAAGATCTGCCTTTGCATCAGCATTCTGATCAAAGATCTTCTGCGCTCTTGTCGGGTCATCATCAACAGTAGGATATACCTTTGCAAGATTTCCTAACTTGCAGGGATCGATATTATAAACATACCGCTGATCCTTGACCTGCTTTTCGATAACATTATAAGGATTATCATTCTCATCAAGAATATCGGAGGTGGTCCAAATATAGTTTTCACCCTCGATACCGTTTACGAGAATATTTATAAGCTCCTCGTTAGAATAAAGCTCTGCAAGAACTCTTGCGCTCTCAGTAGCATCGGTAGTAAATGCGCTTATCGCCATAACATTCTCATAAAGAGCCTCTGTAGTAAGCTTTGGTGCTTCGATCACAACTATCTCATAATCCTTGGAATACTTCTCAACGACCTCAGCTCCGCCCTTTATATATCCAACAGCAAAGGGAGCAGTCTCGTCTTCGTTGGTGTAATAGCCCTTAAACTCATAACCCTTGAGACGCTTGATCTGATCCTTGAGAGCCGCGGGTACCTTAGCCATTTCAGGATATGCGTCTGCAGAACCGTAGGTCCAATCGGAGTCATAAGCTCCCGCTATCAAGGAAAAATCACCGTTGTCAAATCCCTTCGTATCGATTCCAAAGAACTCTATATCATCAAAAGCAAGAACTCCTTCAGAAGAGTAAAATGGCGTATAGCTCGGATAATAGGTGCTGACCATATCAAGAAGAGCCGCACATTCATCGCTTACGGGAGATGTGATCTCATTTATGCTAACCTGCGTGGAATTAAGTATATCCTTGTTAACAAGCATATAAGTATATTCGCCTACAGGAGCGTTTACAGGCATCATATCATACTTTTCGTTAACAGTTTTAACGTTTTCGTAAAGTATAGAGCTTATTCCGCCCTTAAGCTTGCTTGCGCTGTCAATAAGTCTTCCTGAAAAATCCTGAAGATATCCGTTCTTCTTATAATTCAAATATCTGTCATATCCGCTAAAGTAGAAAATATCTACCTGAAATTCCTCGTTAGGCGGATAATAAGTAATGGGAAGTCCATTGTTCGCGTCGGTATACACAGGCTCCTCGGGGGCTTTTGTTGCTATCCCTTCTTTATCACCGCTATAAAATTTTTTCATGGTCTTAAAGTTTTCTTCAAGCACCTTATAATAATTTTCCGCGGTATAATACTTAAGATCAAGCTTTATATTGTAAGTATCAAAAATGTCGTTTACAGCATTTTCAATGAGCGTCTCCTGCTCCTTGCTGACGGCATCCTCCGCCATGATCTGCATAGTAAGAGTAACAGCACCGTCTGACGCATCCTTACCGATCTTATTCATTACCTCGTCTCTGTTCTTCTCTCCGCAACCAACAAGCAAAGAAGCAACCATAACAACGCACAAAGCGAGACAAAGAATTTTCTTTTTCATTATATTCCTCCCCACTCAGAAAAATTCCGAGAATATATATTTATATCATTTTACTATAAAATTCAGAAAAAGTCAAGTGCTTTATTACACTTAATCCAAAAATCCGCGAAGATGTCTCGTTCTTTGAGGATGACGAAGCTTCCTCAGCGCCTTTGCCTCTATCTGACGAATTCTCTCTCTTGTTATGTCAAATTCCTTTCCGACCTCCTCAAGAGTTCTTGTTCTTCCGTCATAAAGTCCGAAACGAAGCTTTATAACGTGCTCCTCACGGGGTGTTAGCGTATGAAGCTCTCTCTCGATAACCTCTCGAAGAATCGTGGTAGCAACCGCATCCGCAGGAGACGGAGTATCCTCATCGGGAATAAAATCTCCAAGATGGCTGTCCTCCTCCTCGCCTATAGGAGTTTCAAGCGAAACGGGATCCTGCGCTATCTTCATTATCTCACGCACCTTTTCAGGACTCATCTCCATCTTCTCGCCTATCTCCTCGGGAGTAGCCTCGCGTCCAAGCTCCTGAAGCATCTGACGGGAATAACGGGAGACCTTATGTATCGTTTCAACCATATGAACGGGAATTCTTATGGTTCGTGCCTGATCGGCAATAGCTCTTGTTATTGCCTGTCTTATCCACCAGGTTGCGTATGTTGAGAACTTATAACCCTTACTGTAATCGAACTTATCTACCGCCTTCATAAGTCCAAGATTTCCCTCTTGAATAAGGTCAAGGAAAAACATTCCCTTTCCTACATATCTCTTTGCTATACTTACAACAAGACGAAGGTTAGATTCAACAAGCTCGTTCTTCGCGGCAAGTCTCTCCTCCTCACTTGTCGCCTCGCTCGTCATTATTTCAGCAAGCTCACGCTCTCTTTCGGGAGTGAGAAGCGGCACTCTGCCTATCTCCTTAAGATACATTCTTACAGGATCGTCAACAGCCAAGCCCTCCTGCTCAAGTATACGTTCCATGTTGTCGCTCGAGCTGAAGGCTTCGACCTCCGATTCTATAACACTCATCTCTGCGGACGATACCTCGTCTGCCGAAAGCTCTATACCGTTATCCTCAAGGGTATCATAAAATCTGTCAAGCCCCATCTCCTCGGCAACTATCTCATAATCGTTATCGGAAAGCTTTCCCTGCTTACCCTTTTCGATTATCTCGTCTATATCGACCTCGGGCTTTCCATTCTCTATCTTTTCATTAACAGCCATTTTCTTTTCCTTCCAAAATGTTTTTAATTATTTTTATTTTTCCTTTTTTTAAGTTCATCCTGCTTGCGCTTAAGATCGGAGAAGGGGTCACTCTCCTCCGCTGACTTAACCTCTTTCTTTAAGCCGTTTACACAAGAAATAAAAACCTCTCTGTCATTGCGTGCAAGCATTCTCCGTTCCATCTCAAGCCGCTCTATTCTTCCCATTTCATCAACGGTAAAATACTGACCGAGCATAGCCTTGGAAAAGCCCGCCTCACTCACCTCAAGCTCGCAAAGCGCCATAAACACGCGTCTGCCAAAATCGGTAACAAAATCCTCGGCGGATATCAGCTCTCCCTTTGCCGCCTCTGCCCTTATCTCATCAAGCATAAGCATAAGCCCAAGGATAGACTCCTCATTCGCGGTAGCCCTTATATTCTTCGCGGCGTCATTGTTTACCCTGTCCCCGATATGCTTTATTGAAAGCATGGCTTCCTTGCTCTGCTCGCTTTTTTCCTCGCGTTCGATACGTCTTCGCATACGCTCAACATCCGAGGCAAGCGACTCAGCGCTTACCGAAAGAAGCTCTGACGCGCGTCGTATATATATATCACGCTCAACGCGGCTGTAAACTCTCGCAATAAGAGCGCAAACCTCACCCGCCGCCTTGACCTTTTCCTCAACGAGAGAAATATCCCGTGAAGATATTATTTTATCCACGCCATAGTCAAAGCCCGACTTGCTCTCTCCAAGAACCCTGCGAAAGCTGTCAGCCCCGAATTTTTTAATATACTCATCGGGGTCCTTTGCGCCCGAAAGCTTAAGGATTCTGACATCGACTCCGACCTCTCCGAGAAGCCGTATAGCCTTTTGCGTTGCGTTCTGACCCGCATCATCCGAGTCGTAGCAAATAACGACCTTTTTCGTATATTTAGCAAAAATTCTCGCCTGCTCCGAGGTTATCGCAGTTCCAAGCGTAGCCACAGCATTTTCAAAGCCCGCCTCGTGCAAGGCTATAACGTCCATATATCCCTCGCAAAGAATCATCTGCTCCTCGCACTTTTTTCTTGCGAAGTTAAGCGCAAAGAGATGTCTGCTCTTTTTAAACGCGGGAGTATCCGAGGTATTAAGATATTTAGGCTTGGAATCATCCATTATACGTCCGCCGAAGGCAACTATATTTCCTGCGGTATCTATTATGGGGAATATAACTCTGTTACGAAAATAATCGTACGGGCGTCCTGTTTTCTGACTTCTGCCCGCAAGGAATCCTACCGTCATTTCCTCGTCTGTATAACCAAGCCGCTTTAAATGATTTGTAAGCATTCCGAAATCGTTGGGAGAATACCCAAGACCGAAGCGCTTTACGGTAAGCATACTGAGCTTGCGCTTCTCGCAAAGATATTCAAGAGCCTCCGCTCCTATATCCTTATCCAAAAGACAGCTTCTGAAGAACTTAGCCGCCTCAAGATTCATAGCGTATATCCGCTTACGTGATACACTTGACACGTTTTGCGAATTATCCTCTGGAATCGTAATTCCCGCTCTCGCTGCCAAAAACTCAAGCGCCTCAACGTAATCAAGATTCTCGGTGCGCATAATAAAGGTTATAACGTCGCCCCCCGAGCCGCACCCAAAGCAATAACAGCTTTTAGTTGCGGGAAAAACAGTGAAGGACGGAGTTTTCTCGTTATGAAACGGGCAAAGTCCCGAAAAATTCGAGCCCGCTCGCTTTAAGGTAACGTAAGAGCCTACGACCTCCACGATATCGTTTCTGAAAACTATCTCATCAATTATCTCTCTTGGAATCACTGCTTACCCCTCCATACCTTAGGGATACATATATCAGTGTAGACCTCTATAGCGTATCTGTCGGTCATTCCCGAAATAAAGTCACAAGCGCAACGCTCTACAGTATCAACGTAGAGACGCTTTTTATAAAGCTCGGGCATCTTATCGGGATTTTTAACAAAATACTCAAAAAGATAAGCAAGCATATCCTGAGCCTTGCTTTCCTCGCCCTTGGCGATAGGATTGCGGTAAACTCTTTCAAACAAAAAGGCTCTGAGCGCCTTTGAGGCCTCGGATACATCAGGCTCCATCTCTATTTTGGGTCGGTCCGCGCTTGCTCTGACTACAGACATGACCATAGTATTTATTCTGTCGGAATGGCTCTCGCCAAGTATGCTTCTTATTCCCGAGGGAATATCATTAGGCGAAAGAATACCCGCTCTGCAGGCATCGTCGATATCGTGATTTATGTAAGCAATTCTATCGGCGTACTTTACTATTACGCCCTCAAGAGTCGACGCAAGATTATCGCCCGTATGATTTACTATTCCGTCGCGGACCTCCCACGTGAGATTCAAGCCCTCACCGTCATTTTCAAGCAGCTCAACAACTCTCAGGCTCTGCTTGTAATGCGTAAAATCCGCGTCAAAGCACTTCTGCATTGCATACTCACCCGCATGTCCGAAGGGGGTGTGTCCCAAGTCATGACCGAGAGCCGCCGCCTCGGTAAGATCCTCGTTGAGCCGAAGCGCTCGGGCAATGATCCTCGCTATCTGAGTCACCTCAAGCGTATGAGTCATTCTCGTTCGGTAATGGTCACCTGTAGGGGAAAGAAAAACCTGAGTTTTATACATAAGTCGGCGGAAGGACTGACAGTGTGTTATTCTATCTCGGTCCCGTTGAAATTCGGTGCGGACGTCGCTTGTATTATACGGCTTATCCCGCCCCTTTGTATCAACCGTATGAAAAGCGTATACCGAAAGATTGCGTTTTTCATTCTCAAGACAGCAATCAAGCACGCTCTTATAATTCATATCAGTCATCCTCCCTTTCTGTTGATTTATGTATCTTATTCCAAAAATACGTTGCATAAAAAATATACGCAAAAAAAAGTCGATTTACTTTTTTTCTTGCGAATTTTTTTAAAAATATTTTGTTTTTTTGTGGGGGAAGGGAAAATTCTTGAAAGAATTTTCCCTTCCCCCCACACCCCCATCCTTTTAAGAACCTTCAAATGAATTTTGTTTTTTGGTTTACACAGTACGCTAAAATATGCTTTTGTAAAAAGGCTTTTCGTAATCTACTCATCCGTCACCTATCGGTGACGTCGAGCGCACTATGTCAACTTAAAAGCAAGTCCCGTTTAAAAGTTTTTGAAAGATAGGGGTGCGGGGGAAGGAAAACTTTTTTCAAAAAGTTTTCTTCCCCCGCATAAAAACACTATTAAATCTTACTTAACAAACTCGCCGTAAATTGCCTTAAGAGCCGCGTCAAAATCATGCTCCTCAACGCCAACGATGATAGAGATCTCGCTTGAGCCTTGGTCTATCATTCTTATATTTATTCCCGCATTGGAGATAGCGTTAAAGACGCGAGCGGCAGTACCCTTGTACTTGACCATACCGTGACCAACCGTTGCTATAAGAGCAAGACCGTCCTCAATAGTAACGCTGTCGGCATGCACCGCGCGATTAAGAGCCGCAAGTACCTTATCACGTCTGCCGTCAAGAGCCTTGCTCTCAACCACTACGCTCATATTATCGATTCCCGAGGGAAGATGCTCAAAGGATATCTCGTTATTTTCAAGAACCTCAAGCACACGTCTGCCGTAGCCTATCTCGGAATTCATCATATCATTCTCTATGGTAATAACAGAGAATCCCTTACGTCCCGCAATACCAGTGATTACCGTATCGGTGTCGAACTCCTTATTCTCGGCAACTATCATCGTTCCCGCATCCTCGGGACGGTTGGTATTACGAATGTTTATCGGAATATTTGCCATCTTTACGGGAAAAATAGCATCCTCGTGAAGCACGCTCGCGCCCATATAGGAAAGCTCGCGAAGCTCGCGGTAGGAAACTCGCTTAATGGGACGGGGATCGTCTATAATTCTGGGGTCTGCCATAAGGCAACCCGAAACGTCGGTCCAGTTCTCGTAAATATCTGCGTCAACCGCGCGGGAAACTATAGAGCCCGTGATATCCGAGCCGCCTCTTGAGAAGGTCTTTATAGTTCCGTTGGGCATAACTCCGTAAAATCCGGGAATAACCGCGTTTTTATGCTGTAAAAGCTCTTTTCTCATAGCCTCATTAGTCTTTTCAGCATCAAGCGTACCGTTTTCCTTAAAGAATATAACGTTCTCCGCGTCAACGAAATCGTATTTCAAATATTTCGCGAGAATAAGAGAATTAAGATACTCTCCGCGGCTTGCCGCAAAATCACGTCCCGAACGGTGCTGAAGCGCGCTCTTTACGTACTCAAATTCACCGCTTATATCAAAATCAAGACCGAGTCCCTCAATTATTGCATTGTATCTGTCAACTATCTTGGAATATATCTCATCGATGTTCTGATGCGTACGTGAAGCCTCATAGCACTCGTAAAAAAGGTCGGTAACCTTAATATCATCCTTTGAGCGCTTACCGGGAGCGGACGCAACAACAAATCTACGAGCCGGGTCTGCCTTTATAATGCTTGCTACCTGCGCGAAATGCTCGGCGTCGGCAAGTGAGCTTCCACCAAATTTTACAACCTTTACGTTCATTTTATATCACCTTTTCAAAAAAATATTTTCTTTAACATTATATAAGAAACGCGTTATTTTGTCAACCGTTTTTTTATTTTTCGTTTTCTTCCATGCTTTCTATATATCTGCTTGCCTGAGTTGAGAAAAGCTCATAATACTTTCCGCCCTTTGCCATAAGCTCCTTGTGAGTTCCCTCCTCAACAAGCTCGCCGTACTCAAGCACAACTATCTTTGACGCAACGGTTGCGCTCGAAAGTCTGTGAGATACGAAAATAGTCATCTTATCCTGTCTCAAGCTGTCAAACTGATTGAATATCTCCTGCTCTGCCATCGGGTCGAGCGACGCCGTAGGCTCATCGAGAATAAGAATATCAGCATCACTGTAAAAGGCTCTTGCGATAGCAAGCTTCTGCCACTGACCTATCGAAAGCTCGGTACCGTTGCTCTCAAAAATTCTCATAAGCGGAGTGTCAAAGGAATCCGAAAGCTTTCCGATAAAGACATCGGCGTTTGCCTGACGCGCAGCCTCACGAACTTTCTCGGGGTCTGACGTCTTATTCACGTTACCGAACTCAATGTTTTCGGAAACGCTTGCCGCATACTTTCCAAAATCCTGAAATATTATACCAAAGGTCTTATAAAGCTCGGCAATATCATATTCCTTTATATCCCTGCCGTCGAGAAGTATTCTTCCCTCGGTCGGGTCATAAAGTCTCGTAAGCAGCTTTATAAAGGTCGTCTTTCCCGCTCCGTTAAGTCCAACAAGAACCACTGTCTCACCCGGACGGAACTTAAGATTGATATTCTTAAGAACCATTTTTTCGCTTTCGGGATATGCAAAGGAAACGTTTTCAAACTCTATAGTATGAGGCTTTCCGTGAGCTATCTCTGCAGGCTTTTCTATACTCGGAACAACGGTCTGCTCGGTCTTTACAAAGGAAATAAGGTTATCGATAAAGAGCGTTCCCTCATAAATATGTGCAGAAAGAGTAATAAGACTTCCTACCGTTGCCGAAACCGAGGTAAGCGCACCCGTATAAAGAGTATAATCACCTATGCCAAGGTCACCTGTCAGTACCTTTTGAGCAATAAGTATATAAAATACGCAGGTAGCTGCCGAATGAACGATGGCAAGTCCTATATGCCACGCATACTCGCTGCAGATAAGTCGGCGCAGCCCCTTATAGTAAACGTTGAAGGTGTCGGAATACTTCTTGATAAAAACGTCGGAAAGCCCGAACATCCTTACCTCCTTAACCATATCCTTGTTTACCATTATATCGGAATAATAGGACATCTGACGGCGCTCTTTGGAACGGCGCCACATATAATTTACAGTCTTTCTTCTGTACATAAAGTTTATTATGGTATTCGGTATAGAAATAACGACCATAATAAGAGCCATCCACCACATATCAGGCTCTGCGATCACAACGATCACATAGCTTATAAGCTTTATGACCGCGCTCATCATGTCAAAGGTCTCTGAAAGCACCTGAATAGGACGGTGTCCCGCTTCTCTGTTAGCGTTTTCAAGCTTTTCATAGAACGCGGGGCGGTCAAAGGACGCTATGTCAAGAGTTTTTGCCTTGTTCATTATCTCAAGGCGAACGTGACGTACGACCTTTTCGCCCGCAATACGCGAAACAAAGCTCTTGACTCGGCTTATTATATCCTCAAATATCTTGAATACAAAAAGGAATATAATAAGATAGAATACAGACGAGCCCCAGATAGCTATCGGGTCGTCGCTCGTTTGTGACACCGCAGCCTGAAGCGCGTTTAATATATCCTTTGAAATTACAGAAATTATAACAGGAAATACACCCGTAAAAACGGCAACAAGAAGCATAGCGACGAGTATCCAATGCCCCGTCTGCCAAACCATGCGGAATATATAAAAAAGTCGTGTGAAAAAGCCTCCGACCGTTTCCTTAAGATATCTTGGAAGATCCTTAAGATTCTTGGGCGGCTCTACCTTGTGTTGCTTTTTATCTCCTTTTGGAGCTCCGCGCATACCCTGTGCCATATTACGCCATTTTTTCAGAGAGCTGTTCTCCGCCTAATACGTGGAAATGCAGATGCTTTACCGATTGGCAGGCATCGCTTCCGCAATTCGTAATAACTCTGTAACCGTTAGTAATTCCCGCTTCCTTAGCTATCTTTGGAATACACTCAAAAATATGAGAGACATACACGCTGTTTTGAGCGTTTATTTCATCCGCAGAGGAAATATGAAGCTTCGGTATAACGAGAATATGCACCGCAGCCTGAGGAGCAATGTCATAAAAAGCATAGCAAAGCTCATCCTCATAAGCTTTTTTTGAAGGAATATCGCCTTTTATAATACTGCAAAATAAGCAATCCATATTGATTTTGCCTCCATTTTATGTTAAAATACAAATACAGAATAATTATATCATACAAAAAAAATGCCGTCAAGGAGTTTTATATGGATTTTTTGAAAAAAATACCAAATATCGACCTTTGGAGCTATCTTTCACGCACCGAAAAAACCGTGGTAATGTACGGAATGGGAAACGGTGCCGACAAGATCCTGAAGGTATGCGAAAAATACAATATAAAAATTTCCGACTTTTTTGCAAGCGACGGCTTTGTGCGCGGGCATTTCTTTCACGGAAAAAGAGTTCTATCCTACTCCGAGGTAAAAGAAAAATACGGCGCCGAAAATATAATAATTCTCCTGTCCTTCGGCTCATCGCTGCCAAGCGTTCTCTCGCTCATTAAAGCAGTAAAAGAAGAGTGCGAGCTATATGCCCCCGACGTTCCCGTCTGCGGAGAAAACCTCTTCACACTCGGTTTTTTCAACGCAAATCAAGAAAAGATACTGAAAGTGCGCGAGCTTCTCGCAGATAAGCTTTCAAAAAAAATATTTGACAATGTGATTCTCTATAAGCTCACAGGAAAAACCGAATATCTTTTTGATGCCGAATGTGAGCGAAGCGATAGCTTTAAGCTTATAAACGCGCAAGAAATAAGATCCTTCGCCGATCTCGGCGCATACCGAGGCGACACCTTAGAGGAAATGCTCGGCTGCGCGCCCAAGCTTGAATATGCCTACGCATTTGAGCCCGATGCACGCACCTATAAAAAGCTTTCCACCTTTTGCGAGAGCTACGGGGGCGCGGTTAAGCTCTATCCGCAAAACATCGCGGCTTGGTCTGAATCAACCACACTTACCTTTAACAGCTCATCAAACAGAAACTCGGGAGCGTTTGCGCCCGACACAAATGCAAAAGCAGTAGAAATAAAGGCCGATTCTCTCGACAATATACTAAACGGTCTCCCCGTAGACCATATAAAATACGACGTTGAGGGCGCGGAAATGCAGGCGCTGAAAGGCTCTGAAAAAACGATATCAAAGTATCACCCAAGTCTTACGGTATCTATCTATCACAGAAGCGAGGACATCTTTGCGCTTCCCTTACAGGTGCATGAGTTAAACGAGAATTACAAGCTCTACATTCGCCGCTACCCCTACATTCCCGCTTGGGATTTAGAGCTTATCTGCATCGAGAATCCCTCTGAATAAAGCTGCACTTTACAAATTTAATTACAAAAACAAAAAACCGTTCGTTGATGAACGGTTTTTTTGTTTAGTATAAAAAGTTACACAAGAATTACTTATACTTTCTCTTGCGTGCAGCCTCTGACTTCTTCTTGCGCTTTACGCTGGGCTTTTCGTAATGTTCTCTCTTACGAAGCTCGGTAAGTACGCCGGAACGAGCCATTGCTCTCTTAAAGCGACGAAGTGCGCTGTCCAAAGACTCGCCATCCTTCACTCTAACTTCTGCCATTTGTTTTCCCTCCCTCCGCGTATTGCCAAAGCAATCAAAATCTAATTAATTATACTCTCTTTTTACACTTTTGTCAAGAGCTTTTGGAAATTATTTTACAACTATATTTATTATCTTATTCGGAACGGCAATTTCCTTTATGACGGTCTTTCCCTCTATAGCCGAGGAAATTCTCTCGTCCGCCTTTGCCATTGCTATAGCCTCATCCTTAGGGCAGTTCACAGGAAGCATTATCGTTCCCTTAAGCTTGCCGTTTATCTGAAGCGCTATCTCAACGCTATCGTCTGCGGTCTTTGACTCATCATAGGTAGGCCAGCTCTCATAAGCTATAGACTCGTTATGACCGAGCACAGACCAGATCTCCTCGCCTATATGCGGGCAGATGCAGGAAAGCATCTTAATAAGTCCCTCTGCGTAAGCTCTGGGACACTTGCCCTCCTTATATACTGCATTTACAAAGATCATCATCTGTGATATAGCGGTATTGAAGGCGAGCTTTTCAAAGTCCTCGGTTACCTTCTTTACACTCTTGTGATATATCTTTTCAAGCGCGGGAAGCTCACCGTCTATTATATTATCTGCCTCGGTAAAGAATGCCCAGACTCTGTTAAGAAATCTTCTTGCGCCCTCAACGCCCTGATCGCTCCAAGGCTTTGAAACCTCAAGCGGTCCCATAAACATCTCATAAAGTCTTAAGGTATCAGCTCCGTAATCGCGTACAACGTCGCTCGGATTTACCACGAATTCAGGGAAACGCTTACCCATCTTTATTCCGTTTGCGCCAAGTATCATTCCCTGATGCACAAGCTTTTTAAAGGGCTCCTTGGTGGGAGCTATACCCTTATCGTAAAGATATCTGTTCCAGATTCTCGAATACATAAGATGTCCCACGGAATGCTCGGGGCCTCCGATATAAAGGTCAACGGGCATCCAATGGCGAAGCAGCTCGGGATCCGCGAGTGCTTTATCGTTTTTGGGATCGATGTAACGAAGGAAGTACCAGCTTGAGCCTGCCGAGCCGGGCATTGTAGAGGTCTCGCGAACGCCCTTTATCCCATTTTTATCATAAGCCTTCCATTCAGTCGCGTTCTCGAGCGGAGCTTTTCCGTTAACGCCCTTGTAGTTCTCAAGCTCGGGAAGTACGAGAGGAAGATCTGCGTCGTCGAGCACGTGGATCGCACCGTCATCACCGTGAACCACGGGAACGGGCTCGCCCCAATATCTCTGTCTTGCGAAGATCCACTCTCTGAAGTGGTAGTTGACGGTTCTCTTTGCAACACCCATCTTCT
>JAFQPL010000021.1 GCA_017411785.1 Clostridia bacterium | reverse complement strand
CTATTTTTGAAAACTCCCAAAAACCTTTCCTGTTGGAAAGTTTTTTGCGGAGCTTTTTTTCAAAAAAGCGACCTAAACCCTTAACACAAACTAACTATAACTACTTATCAATCAAAGTAATAAGGCTTACCGGTCTTTGCGGACTCGTAGATACCCTCAAGGATACGGGTTACAACGAAAGCCTGCTCAGGCTTTGTGGAGATCTCGGTTCCGTCAACAACAGCGTTGAGCCAAGCGCGAGCCTCGCGAATTGCAGGGCTTTCACCCTTCTTACCGTCGTTAAACGCAACTCCGCCTGCGCTGAAGCTGGGCTTGGTAACGTACTGACGGCCGTTATGTACGCCGTTTATACGAAGTCCGTCGACCATATCGGCACCTGCCTTAGTTCCGCAAAGAGTGGTCTGCGCCTCGCGAACATCAAGCGAATTAAGCGCCCAAGAGGACTCAAGAACGATAGTAGCACCGTTCTCCATTACGATAAATCCGAAAGCCGAATCCTCAACGGTGAACTCCTTGGGATCCCAGTTGCCCCAGGTATTGCCCTGATCGGAATCGTTGTTGAGCTTGTGATAAGCAGTACCAACGCAATACTTGGGCTTGTAGTTGTCCATCATCCAGAGAGTAAGGTCAAGAGCGTGAGTTCCGATATCTATGAGAGGACCGCCGCCCTGCTCGTACTCGTTAAGAAATACGCCCCAGTTGGGAACTGCTCTGCGGCGGATAGCCGTAGCCTTTGCGTAATAGATCTCTCCGAAAACGCCTGCCTTTGCCTCGTCCTTGAGGTAAAGCGAATCGTCACGGTAACGGTTTTGATAACCGATAGTAAGCTTGTTACCTGTGCGAGCCGCAGCGTCAAGCATCTTCTGCGCCTCGGCGGAATTTATAGCCATAGGCTTTTCGCACATTACGTGCTTTCCTGCCTCAAGCGCGTCAACGGTAATAAAGCTGTGCGAACGGTTAGGAGTACAAACGTGAACAACCTCAATGCTCTCGTCCTTGAGAAGCTCCTTGTAGTCCTCATAAACCTTTGCTCCCTCAACTCCGAACTTTTCAGCAGCAGCCTGAGCGCGCTCAACTACGATATCGCAGAAAGCAACCATCTCGCAGCCCTCTATTGCAGCAAGTGCGGGCATATGCTTACCGTTAGCGATGCCTCCGCATCCGATAATACCTACTTTTACGTTTCTTTTCATAATTTTTTACTCCTTAAAAAATCCATTGTTTTTTCAAACCAATTAAATTATACTATTTATTCCCCGTATTGTCAAGCACTAAAAAAATAATTATTTTTTGCTTTTCGGTATACTTTTACTGTTTGCGTGACAAAATTATGATAGTTATTTGAAAACGAAAGGAAAGAAAAAATGAAAATCAAAAAGCTACTGATATCCTTCATTCTTATTATCTCGCTTCTGATAATTCCGCTGACCTCCTGCGGAAACAAGACCGAGGACACGGCAGACGTTCACGTTTTTTATTACACCTACAGCGACCCCTATATATCTACGGTGCGCTCCGCTCTTGACAAAACTCTTGACTCGGCGGGAATACGCTATCAGGACCACGACTCAAACAACAATCAAACCACACAGACAGAGCAGATACAAACGGCGATAACAAAGGGAGCAAAGCTTTTGGTAGTCAACATCGTTACAACGGGCTCTGACGATGCGGCAAAGGGCATAATCTCACTGGCAAAGGACGCAGGTATACCTGTTATATTCTTTAACCGAGAGGTCTCCGACGAAATTGTAAAAAGCTACGATAAATGCGCCTTTATCGGAACCGATGCCGCAGAAGCGGGTAAGCTTCAGGGTGATATGATAGGCGACTATGCGGTAAAAAATTTCAACTCGTTAGATCTCAACGGCGACGGTGAGATATCCTACGTTCTTTTCATGGGAGAAAAGGGCAACAACGAGGCTATCTACAGAACAAAATATTCGGTTGAAAACGCAAACAAAAAGCTTGAGGAAGCCTCAAAGAAGCCTCTCAAATTCTACGATGCGTCAAACACCGATAAATATCTGCTCGACAGAGACGGAAAGTGGTCGGCGCAGGCGGCAAACGAATATATGACCACGATCCTCTCATCTCATTCAACAGCTAATAAAAATATGGTAGAAATGGTTATCTGCAACAACGACGGAATGGCAGAGGGCGCAATTTCGGCTCTCAACGCGGCAGGATATAACACGGGCAAGGAAGGCAGTACCGCAATTCCCGTATTCGGAGTTGACGCGACAAGCGCCGCAAAGGAGCTTATCAAGGACAAAAAAATGACGGGAACTATAAAGCAGGACGGCGAAGCAATGGCAAAGGCTATCGAAAAATCAGTTGAAAACGCCCTGAACGCAAAATCGCTCTTCGACGGAATGAGCGATTATACCGTGGACGAGGGTGTTGCGAAGCTCAGAATACCCTACGCGGTATATCTGGGAGAATAAGCTCAAAAAAGGCAGTTCCAAGCGGATATTCGGCTTGGAACTGCCAAAAAGCATAAGGAATGCGAGATAAACGATGAAAGAAAAATATTTACTTGAACTTAACAACATATCAAAAAGCTTCCCAAGCGTAAAAGCGCTCGACGGAGTAACTCTCAAGGTAAGAGGCGGAACAGTCCACGCTCTTATGGGGGAAAACGGCGCGGGCAAATCGACGCTTATGAAATGCCTTTTCGGAATATACAACGCCGATGGGGGCGAGTTTTTTCTTGACGGGAAGCAGATAAGCTTCAAAAGCCCCAAGGAAGCTCTCGAGGGCGGTGTCGCTATGGTTCATCAGGAGCTTAATCAAGCGCTCAAACGCAGCGTAAACGATAATATCTGGCTCGGAAGATATCCGACAGCTCTCGGATTTATTACGCTCGAAGGAAAAATGAAGCGCGAAACAAAAAAGATATTTGAAAAGCTCCGACTTGATATCGACCCCTCGACTATCATGAGCGAAATGTCGGTCTCGGCGCGCCAGATGGTTGAAATCGCGAAGGCGGTCTCCTACGATGCAAGGGTCATAGTGCTTGACGAGCCGACCTCATCGCTTAACGATAAAGAGGTCGAACGGCTTTTCGAAATCATAAACCAGCTCAAAGCAGAGGGGCGCGCTATTATTTATATATCGCATAAAATGGAAGAAATAATGAAAATATCCGACGATATAACCGTTATGCGCGACGGAAGGCTTATCGCCACCGAAAGAGCGGAAAATATGACGCTTGACGGTATAATAAAGCTCATGGTTGGCAGAGAGCTTAAGGAACGCTTTCCGCAAAAGACAAACAAGGTCGGTGAGGTCGCTCTGAAGGTAGAGGGCTTGTCAGGCAGACACTCGCTTCTCTCAAAGGTCTCCTTCAATCTAAGAAAGGGAGAGATCCTCGGTATAGCGGGACTTGACGGCTCGGGACGAACCGAGCTTCTTGAAACGATCTTCGGGCTCCGAGTGCGCTCCGAGGGAAGGATACTGCTTCACGGCAAGGAGCTGAAGATAAAAAGCGCGCGCGACGCAAAGAAAAACGGCTTTGCACTGCTTACCGAGGAGCGACGCGCCACGGGAATTTTCGGAATACTGAATATAACCGAGAACACGGTTATCTCGGGGCTTTCACGCTATAGGACCGCAGGAATCTTTCTGAACGATAAAAAAATGAAGCGAGATACCGACCGATATATAAAATCTCTGCGAATAAAGACCCCCTCGCAAAAAGCAAAAATACGCACACTTTCGGGCGGAAATCAACAAAAGGTGATCCTTGGCAGATGGCTTCTGACAGAGCCCGAGGTCCTGCTTCTTGACGAGCCGACGAGAGGTATCGACGTCGGCGCGAAATACGAGATATATCAGCTTATAATAAGCCTTGCCGAGCAAGGCAAATGCGTTATTATGGTTTCAAGCGAAATGCCCGAGCTTCTCGGCGTATGCGACAGGATCGCGGTTATGTCGGGCGGACGTCTTGCGGGCGAGCTTGAGGCAACCGATGCCGATCAGGAAAAAATAATGACTCTCGCCACAAAGTACGTTTAAAGCAAAGGAGCAGAAATATAATGAGTGAATTTCTTTCAAACTTTCAAAGATTAAATCCAAAAAACGCTTTTTTGCGCTTTAAGGAAATGCCAAAAAAGGAAAAAATACGCTCGGTTCGTGAGTTTTTAATAGATAATCTTCTGTATATACTCCTTATCGCCGCAATAATAGGAATACAGATATACGACCCGCGCTTTCTTTCGGTCTCCTCAATAATAAATATTATTTCACTCTCTGCCGCCAATCTGCCTATAGCGCTCGGCATAGCGGGATGTATAATCCTTACGGGTACAGACCTGTCGGCAGGACGAATAGTGGGAGTTACCGCCTGCGTTGCGGCGTCCTTGCTTCAGGCAAGCGGATACGCAAATAAAATGTTCCCCTCGCTTCCAACGCTTCCTATCTTTGCGGTCTTTCTTATAGTTATAGCGATCGGCGCGTTGGTAGGATTTATAAACGGCTTCTGCACCGCAAAATTCAAGCTCCACCCCTTTATCGTAACACTCGCGACACAGCTTATAACCTACGGCGCTCTTCTTATCTATCTTATGCAGGGTACGAATAACGGACAGTCAATATCGGGACTTGACTCAAAATATACCGATTTTATTACGGGAAGCCTTTTTAAAATAGGCGGCACGTCGGTACCGAATTACGTTCTCTACGCAATAATTATAACCGCAGTAATGTATTTTATATGGAACAAGACCTCGTTCGGTAAAAATATGTTTGCCATAGGCTCAAACGCCGAGGCGGCAAACGTATCGGGCGTTTCGGTAACTAAAACTATTATCGGCGTTTTCGTGCTTGCGGGCATAATGTACGGTCTTACGGGATTCATAGAAGCGGCAAGAATAGGCTCGAACAGCGCGTCAACAGGACTTAACTACGAGCTTGACGCCATTGCCGCCTGCGTTATAGGCGGAGTATCCTTCGTCGGCGGTATAGGAAAGATACGTGGCGTCATAATGGGCGTTGTGCTTTTGCGAATAATATTCGTAGGTCTTACCTTCCTCGGTATAGACTCAAATATGCAATACGTTATCAAGGGTATCATAATTCTCGCCGCCTGCGCTATAGATATGCGAAAATATCTCGTTAAAAAATAGTCGGGTCGGCAGTGCCGACAGCCAAGCTCGGTCGGTATGCACCGACAGGCAAACTCGGTCGGCAGTGCCGACAGCCAAGCTCGGGCATAGCGGTATTAAATTTCAAGCCTCATTCCCCGACAAGATAAAAAGCAAAACGCTCGACGATTGATAGCAACCGTCGAGCGTACTTTTTTTGAAAAACAGCCCAAAATATTTCGTGTTGTAAAGTTTTTGGCGATACCTTTTTTAAAAATGGTAGCAAAACCCTAAACACAAACTAACCCCTAACTCCTATTCCCTGCCTTATGTATACCGTTAAAATCAGAAACGAGGATACAGCCGACGGGGCAATTTTCGGCGCAAAGACCGCACTTTGTACAAAGAGAATAATCTATAACCGCGAGGTTATTTTCGACCTTAATCGCGCCCGAGGGGCAATTCTTTTCACACTTTTTGCAGCCGATGCAGGCATTAGAGCATTTAGCGCGAGCGGCCGCGCCCTTTTCCTTATTACTGCAGGTAACGAGAAGATTTTCCTCATCTGCCATAAGAGTTATAAGATGCTGAGGACAGGTTCGGGTACAAATACCGCAACCTATGCAAAGCCGAGTATTGACATGAGCAATACCGTTTTGCAGGCAGATAGCGTTTTGAGGACAAGCCTTTACGCAATCGCCAAAGCCGATGCAGCCGAAGTTGCACTTTCCGTTTCCGCCGTACATAGTTTTTGCCGCGCCGCAGCTGCTTATACCGACGTAATCCATCTTATTTACGGTATGATTGCAGTCACCGTAGCAATGGATAACGGCAACCTGCTCGATAACGTCCTCGGCTTCCTTCCCGAGAATATCGGCGATCTGCTTTGCCACTGCGTCCGCTCCGGGAATACAAAGATTTGTTTTTACAGAATCATCCTCGGCAAGAGCCTTTGCGTATCCGTCACACCCCGCGTAACCGCAAGCGCCGCAGTTTGCTCCGGGCAGGCATTCACGTATATCCGAAAAACGTTTATCCTCAGGAACAGCAAAGAATTTTGAGGCAAGAACAAGCATTATAGCACAGATAAGTCCTATAGCCGCAACTATCAGGGTAGCTATTAAAACAGTCACAGTCCCACCTCACTTTCCAAAGATCCCGTCAACGAGTCCCGTAAAGCCCATAAAGGAAAGCGCGACTATCGAAGCCGAGATCAAGGTTATCGGAAGTCCCTTAAAGGACTCGGGCGGATTTGCGTCTTCAATGCGGGAACGAACACCCGCGAAAAGCACCATGGCAAGCAAAAAGCCAAGACCGCAGCCAAGCGCGCTTACCATAGACTCGGCAAAGCCAAATCCGTCGTTAATATTGTTTATAGTAACGCCAAGGACCGCGCAGTTCGTGGTTATAAGCGGAAGATAGATTCCAAGCGACTTATGAAGCGCGGGAATGTACCGCTTAAGAATTATCTCAACGAGCTGAACGAGAGCCGCTATAACGAGTATAAAGACTATAGTTTTCATATAATCCATACCGTTGGGCACTAAAAGATAGGTGTATATCGGGTAGGTAGCCGCCGCCGACATAAGCATAACAAAGGTAACCGAAAGCCCCATGCCGACCGCCTGATTAAGCTTTTTCGATACGCCGAGAAAAGGACATATTCCGAGAAAGCGAGAAAGCACGTAGTTATTAACAAGAACCGAGGTCATAAGTATTATAAGAAATTTTTCCATTACTTGTCATCCCCCTCTCCGCAAATCTCCTCGCGCTTCTTTCCGCAAAGGAAAGCCGAAGGACAGCCCTCACATCCCGTAAGCTTTTTTCCGCCCTTCTTTTTGGTTATCTTATTAACAATAGCTATAAGACAGCCAAAGACGAAAAATCCGCCCGCGGGAAGACTGAATATCATTATAGGATTATCGGCAAGGAACGGGATCTCAAAGCCGAAATAGGTTCCCGAGCCCAATATCTCGCGTATGCTTGACATAAGGAAAAGAGCAAGCGTAAAGCCTATTCCCATTCCAACGGCGTCGATAGCCGAGTCAACGACCTTGTTCTTGCTTGCGTACATCTCCGCTCTGCCGAGAATTATACAGTTTACAACGATAAGCGAAAGAAATACTCCAAGCGACTCATAAAGGTCGGGCACGAATGCGTGCATAAGCATCTCGATTATTGTAACGAAGCCCGCTATAAGAACGATATAAGCGGGAATTCTTACCTTGTCGGGTATTACCTTACGCAAAGCCGAGATAGCTATATTTGAGCATATAAGCACGGCGGTTGCGGCAACGCCCATTCCAAGCGCGTTAAGCACAGAGGTCGTAACGGCAAGCGTAGGACAGGTTCCAAGCACTAAAACAAGTACGGGATTTTCCTTGATTATTCCTTTTAAAAGGTTCTGCCACTTACTCATTTCGTCACCTCCGTCGCGCGATATTCCCTTACAACTCGGTAGGCATCATTGATCCCCTCAATAAACGCTCCCGAGGAAATAGTCGCGCCGCTTATTGTGTCAACGGCGGAAGCGTCGCTCTTACCCAAAAATTGAGTTAAGAACTCCTCACCCGACACCTTTGAGCCTATACCCTTTGTCTCTCCGCTACAGGAAATAACCGATATCTTTATTATTTCTCCGTTTTCATCAAATCCTACCGCTATGCTCATCGGCTTAGAGGAATCGTAGCCCTTTACCGAGAGCATAAGCGCAAGCGAGGCAGAGCCCTTGTCGGCATAAACCTCGGTCACGCTCTCGGGAAGCTCCGAGAGAGAAAGCTTCTCAAACCCCTTGTTGTCGGGAACTACCGCGCTAAGCGCCTCTTGCTTCTTTTGCGCCTGAGCCTCCTCGATTTTAGGAGCGGTGATAAGGTTTATTGCCGCCATCGCCGAGCCTATTACGGCGCAGATAGCAACGAGAACTATCAACGGAAGAAAAAAGCTTTTAAAGGCTTCTTTTTTTGAAGAACCGTTCTTTTTCATTTGCTCTCTCCCCCCTTCACCTTGATCTTTTTAGTACCAAACGGCTTTTTGCGAGTTGCCATGGTAATAAGCGGCGCAAGTATATTCATAAGAAGTATCGCAAAGGAAACGCCCTCGGGATATCCCGCAAACTCACGGATAAGAAAGGTCACAAGTCCGCATCCTATACCGAAAATTATCTTGCCCGATTTAGTAGAGGGCGAGGTCGAATAGTCGGTTGCCATAAAGAACGCGCCAAGTAAGATTCCCCCGCTCAAAATATATTCAAGCGCGTTATGCTTGGCAACTGCTCCCAAAAGGGCCGCCGTTCCTATAAAGGCTACGGGAATGTGCCAGCTTATAACTCTGCGGCAAAGAAGATATATGCCGCCTATAAGAATCGCGAGAGCGCAGGTCTCACCGAGCGCGCCGCCGTGATTTCCGAGAAAAAGCGTAAGGAGTCTGTTGCCACTCTGACCTGCGTAATTCCCGAAGAATACCGTTGATATCGAACCGCCCTCCACAAGAGGAGTTGCCGAGCTGATTCCATCGGGCGTTCCGATGATCGTAAAATTCGTCATAGCTCCCGCAAAGGAGACCAAAAGAACTATTCTCGCGGTTATAGCGGGATTTGCAAAATTCTTGCCTATTCCGCCAAAGAGCTGCTTTACTACCACTATGGCAACAACGCTTCCGAAAACCGCCTGCCATATCGGAACAGTATAAGGCAGATTAAAGCCCAAAAGCATACCCGTAACGACCGCCGAAAAATCATTAACGGTAACGGGACGCTTACAAAGCTTCTCAAACAAAAGCTCGCAAACAACGCAGGTAAGCACGCAGACCGTTACCACCAAAAGCGCTCTCCATCCGAAAATTATGACCGACGCGATAAACGCAGGCATAAGCGCGATAACAACGTCAAGCATTATCGACTGCGTGTCCCGATTTCTTCTAAAATGAGGCGCGGGGGAAACTAACAGCATCTTATCATCCATTTTTCTTTTCCTCCGTTGCCTTTTGCTTTATTTTATAATCGCGAAGCATCGACTTCGCCATCTTGTTACGCTGAACTATGTTTCGCTTTGCGGGGCAAACGTAGCTGCAGCAGCCGCATTCCATACATATATCGACCTTGAGACGCTCAAGAGTAGCGGGCTCGCCCGCCTTGTACGCCTTTGAGATTGCAACAGGGTCAAGCGAAAACGGGCAGGCTTCAATGCAAGCTCCGCACTTGATGCAGGGAGTCACGGGGGGCGGAGTCGCCTCCTTCTCTCCCATAAATATAACCGCGTTGGTCTGCTTTAATATCGGCGAGGTAAGGTCGGGAAGCGCAATTCCCATCATCGGCCCGCCGTAAAGAGCCTTACGCGGCTCTTCCTTAAAGCCTCCGCACTCCTTGATAAGCTCTCCTACGGGAGTGCCGATCGGTACGATAAGATTTTTAGGCTCGCTTACCGCGCTTCCGTCAACGGTTACGCACTTTTCAACCAAAGGCATTCCCGTGCGTATAAATTTAGCTATAGCCGCGACCGTAGTGCAGTTTATTACTATAATACCAACGTCAAGCGGAAGCTTGCCCTGCGGGATAACGCGTCCCGTCGTATGATAAGCAAGCACCTTTTCTCCTCCCTGCGGATAGACAGAGGGCAAGGGCATTACCCGAACACCCGCCATATCCTCGGTAGCCTTGCGCATAGCGCTTATACATTGAGGCTTATTTTTCTCAATTCCGATTATAACATTATCTATCTCAAGAAATTTGCAAATAAGAGATATACCGTAGGCGACGTCATCCGCGCCGTCAAGCATAGTACGGGTATCCGATGTTATGTAAGGCTCGCACTCGGCTCCGTTTATAACGAGAGTGTCGACCCTTGAGTTGTCCGCATTAAGCTTTATCGGCGTCGGGAAGCCCGCGCCGCCAAGTCCTACGATCCCGCTCTTTTTCAAGGCAGCAAGGAAATCCTCCTTGGTATTGACCTCGTAGGGCGAAATGCTTTCATCTATGGTCTGTTCTCCGTCGCTATCTATAACAACAGTGGCAACGTGATTTCCCGCAATGGCAATTATCTCGTCGATCTTCTTAACGGTACCCGAAACACTTGAATAAACGGGAGAGGAAAGTCCCGCCCCGCTCTCACCTATAAGAGTTCCAACCTTAACCGAATCGCCAACCTTAACACTAAGAACGGCAGGTGCGCCTATATGCATCGCCATAGGAATATACACGGTTTGAGGAACCGCTATTCTTACAGGAGCCAGATCTGCAGTATTTTTGCAATGCTTTACGCGCACACCCGATAATTTTTTAAAAAGCAAAGACTTATACCCCCTTGTTAAAAATTTGTCGTTCTCGAATCTACTCTACATATTTTATTATATTAGTCATATTATATCACACAAAGCTCTGCCGTGTCAATAAAAAAATACGTTTATATTGCTTTATTCTCAAAAACGTGGTATAATAACGGTAGATTTTATTCTCAAAAGGGGGCATACAATGAAGCTTTACAGATCCGCAGGCTCAAGGCTGCGCAACGAAAAAAACGGAAGCTCGGTTGCTCTCGGGTGCTTTGACGGCGTTCATATAGGACACTCAAAAATAATTTCGGAATCAGTCACCGCGGCAAAAAATAAAGGTCTTTGCTCGGTAATATGGAGCTTTGAGATACCTCCGAAAAGTATCTTGAAAAACGAAAAAGGGCTTCTTATCACACCTCTTCAAGAGAAAAAAAGGCTTATACGCGCGCTCGGAGCGGATTATCTTATAAGCGTGCCCTTTAATGAAAAGATAGCCGCGCTCTCTCCGCGAGATTTCTTTGAAAGTATCCTGATAGAAAAGCTTAACGCAAAGCATATCGTTTGCGGATATAACTACCGATTTGGCAATGGCGGAAGCGGGGATACGGAGCTTCTGCGCTCATTTTGTAATGAATTCGGCATCGGGCTTACCGTCGTCAACGAGGTAAAAATAAACGGAAAAACCGTAAGCTCCTCGGCAGTCCGCGCCTTGCTCAAGGAAGGAAACCTCAGAGATGCCGAAAAAATGCTCGGCAGAAGGTATTATATCAGAGCAAAGGTGAGCAATGGGCAGCATCTTGGCAGAAGCCTCGGATTTCCAACGGTAAATCAAGCCCTGAGCGCCGAAAGCTCTCCGCTGCGTAAAGGCGTTTACCTTACCCAAACCAAGATTAACGGACAAATAAAATACGGTGTAACCAACGTCGGTAACCGCCCGACAGTAGCCGAAAATTCTCTTGTCTGCGAAACTCATATATTGGATTTTAACGGTTCTCTGTACGGAAAAACCTTAAAGGTTGAATTCATTGAATTCATACGCGATGAAAAAAAGTTCGACTCTCTTGACGAGCTGAAAGAACAAATAAAAAAGGACACAGCAACCGCAAAAGCAATGTGGGTGTAGAAGTTAGTTTGTGTTGAGGGTTTAGGTCGCTTTTTTGAAAAAAAGCTCCGCAAAAAACTTTCTTGCAGAAAGGTTTTTGAGAGTTTTCAAAAAAAGTACGCTCAATCGAGATTTGTTCTCGGTTGAGCATTTTTTAATTATTAATTTAATTACGCCATCAAGGTACGCAGTAGCAAATTTAATACCGCAAAGCCCGAGGGCGTAATATAAATTTTATTCGAAGCATGACTACTCATCCACCGCTGACGCGGTCCCCCTTCTCTCGCAAGAGAAGGCTAATTTAACCCATTCTTCCGTCAATAGTT
>JAFQPL010000020.1 GCA_017411785.1 Clostridia bacterium | reverse complement strand
TCCCGCAAGCTGTAAGGTTCTCTCTATCCTTGACAGAACCAAGGAGCCCGGCTCTCTTGGCGAGCCCCTCTTCCTCGATGCTGTTGCTGCTCTTAACGAGTGCGGCAGAACCGGCATTAAGGTTCTCGGCGGTAGATACGGTCTTGGTTCTAAGGATACTCCTCCTTCTTCTATCTTCGCTGTATTTGCTAATATGGCTGGCGAGCAGAAGAACCACTTCACTATGGGTATCGTGGACGACCTTACAAACCTTTCTCTTCCCGAGACTACTGCTCCCGATACTGCTCCCGCAGATATGATCCAGTGCAAGTTCTGGGGTCTTGGCGGAGACGGAACCGTTGGCGCAAATAAGAACTCGATAAAGATCATCGGTGACCATACCGATAAGTATATTCAGGCGTACTTCCAGTACGACTCAAAGAAGACGGGCGGCGTAACTATTTCACACCTCCGTTTCGGTGATTCGCCCATAAAGTCTTCCTATTATATCAATAAGGCAGATTTTGTTGCTTGCCATAACAACGCATATCTTAAGAAGTACGATATGATCTCCGATGTTAAGCCGGGCGGAACATTCCTTCTTGACTGCCAGTGGAGCGATGCTGAGCTTTCCGAGCATCTTCCCGCATCTGTAAAGAGCTATATCGCAAAGAACAATATCAAGTTCTACACCATCAACGCTACCAAGCTCGCTATCGACCTCGGTAACGCAAAGGTTAAGAACACCGTTCTTCAGTCTGCGTTCTTCGCTCTTGCAAATATTCTTCCCGCGGCAGACGCTATCGAGTATATGAAGTATATGGCAACTAAGTCTTATCTTAAGAAGGGTCAGGCAATAGTTGATCTCAACCATAAGGCAATAGATGCAGGTAAGGATGCACTCCATTTGGTAAATGTTCCCGCAGATTGGGCAAACGCAGGCACGGATGCTCCCGCAGCGAAGATAAGCGGCAAGCGTGACGACCTCGTAGATTTCGTAAATGATATCGTTATGCCTGTTGTTGGAATGAAGGGTGATTCTCTCCCTGTTTCAACCTTTGCAAAGTATGCTGACGGTACATTCCCTCAGGGTTCTGCCGCTTATGAGAAGAGAGGCGTTGCGGTTATGGTTCCCAAGTGGATCCCCGAGAACTGTGTTCAGTGTAACAACTGCGCGTTCGTATGTCCTCACGCCGCTATCCGTCCCTTCGCTCTTACCGCCGAGGAGGCTGCAAACGCTCCCGAGGCTACTAAGTACGCAGCTAAGCCCGTAATCAAGACCGATTACAAGTTCACTATGGCAATCTCGCCTATGGACTGTATGGGATGTACTCTTTGCGTTAAGGCTTGTCCCGTTACCGCTAAGGCTGATAAGGACGGCAAGCCCGAAAAGAGAGCTATCGAGATGGTTGCGTTTGCAGGCGAGCTCGACCAGCAGGCTCCGTTTGACTACGCTGTAGCAAACGTAAGCGAAAAGCCCGAGCTTATCAGCAATACCGTTAAGGGTAGCCAGTTCAAGCAGCCCTTGCTTGAGTTCTCTGGCTCTTGCGCAGGATGTGCGGAGACCTCTTACGCGCGTCTTATCACTCAGCTCTTCGGTGAGAGAATGTATATCTCCAACGCAACCGGATGTTCTTCCATCTGGGGTGGATCTGCTCCCGCAACTCCTTATACGGTAAATAAGGAAAGCGGTAAGGGACCCGCTTGGGCGAACTCGCTCTTCGAGGATAACGCAGAGCACGGTCTTGGTATGGCTCTCGGTCAGAAGACCATTCGTGAGAAGCTTATAGCTAAGGTTGCCGAGATGGCAGAGTCCGATAAGGCAAGCGATGACTTTAAGGCTGCCGCAAAGGCTTATATCGAAACTAAGGATGACGGTAAGGCAAACGAGGCTGCTACTAAGACTCTCGTAGCAGAGCTTGAGAAGGCTGCAGCAGCAGGCTGTCCCGCAGCTCCCGCAATTCTCGCGGAGAAGGATTATCTCTCCAAGAAGTCCATATGGATATTCGGTGGAGACGGTTGGGCTTACGACATCGGATTTGGCGGTCTCGACCACGTTCTCGCATCGGGTGAGGATGTAAACGTAATGGTATTTGATACCGAGGTTTACTCTAACACCGGTGGACAGGCATCCAAGGCTTCTCAGATAGGTCAGGTAGCACAGTTTGCTGCCGCAGGTAAGGCAATAGGTAAGAAGGATCTCGCGCAGATCGCTATGTCCTACGGTTACGTTTACGTAGCTCAGGTTGCTATGGGCGCAGATATGAATCAGCTCCTTAAGGCTCTTACCGAGGCAGAGGCTTACAACGGACCTTCGCTCATCATCGGTTACGCTCCTTGTGAGATGCACGGTGTTAAGGGCGGAATGCAGAACTGCCAGCTTGAAATGAAGAAGGCGGTTGAGGCAGGCTACTGGCAGATGTTCCGTTACAATCCTACCCTTGAGACCAACAAGCTCATCATTGACTCTAAGGAGCCTACCGCTGACTACGTTGACTTTATTAAGTCCGAGACCCGTTACGCTCGTCTTGTTCAGTCCTTCCCCGAGAAGGCTGAGGAGCTCTTCGCAAAGGGCGCGGATAACGCAAAGGCTAAGTATGAAAGACTCCAGAAGCTTTCTACTCTTTACGGTAACGAGGAATAATAAAAAATTCTGCTCGCACGGTATAGCTTAAATGCCGCAGGGCGAGTGGCGAAATAATGCAAAAAGGCACTTATGGGATAATTCCCGTAAGTGCCTTTTTGCTTTTCGGATAGGATTTTTCTATAAAAATATATATAAATATTGTAAAAATTATTTAATTGTGGTAAAATAATTGTGTATAACTTATTTTGGAGGCGCTCTTATGTTGTCGAAAATTTATAGCGCGGGCTTACTTGGAATAGACGGCTTTATCGTCACTGTTGAATGTAACGCGAAAAAGGGACTTTTTCGCTTTGAGCTTGTCGGCTTACCCGATCTTGCCGTAAAGGAAGCAAAGGAAAGAGTTTTTACCGCTTGCGAAAATAGCGGATACCGCTTTCCTGTGGCTGATATAACTGTAAATCTTGCTCCCGCGGATAAGCGTAAGGAGGGCTCTGCGTTTGACGTCGCGCTTCTTATGGGACTTTTGAGAAGCGGAGGATATATTCATTCCGAGGTTGATTTTGATGATAAATGCTTTGTTGGCGAGCTTTCGCTTTCGGGCGAGCTCAGGGGCATTCGCGGAGTGCTTTGTATGTGCGTGGCGGCGAGAAACGCGGGAATTAAAGAGTTTTTTGCTCCCGCAGAGAACGCTCGAGAGGCGGCTGCCGTTGAGGGTATAACCGTTTATTCGGTAAAATATGCGTCTGATATAGTAAAGCATCTTAACGGTGAGAAGCGTCTTGCCCCCGTTGAGTGCGACAGAGAGGCGTTTGAGAACGCGTTCAGGAGCAGTGCGCTTGATTTTTCCGACGTAAAGGGGCAGAGCGCGGCAAAGAGAGCAATTGAGATAGCCGCCGCGGGCGGACATAATATTTTGCTTATAGGCCCTCCCGGAACGGGCAAATCCATGCTTGCAAAAAGAATTCCCACAATTATGCCTCCGCTTACCTTTGACGAGGCTATCGAGGTAACTAAGGTACATTCGGTTGCGGGAACGCTCAGCGAGGGCGTTTCGCTTCTCTCACAGCGTCCTTTTCGCTCGCCTCACCATACGATGAGCTCTGTCAGCCTTGTTGGCGGCGGCGCAAATCCGATGCCCGGCGAGGTATCGCTTGCGCATAACGGAGTTCTCTTTCTTGACGAGCTTCCCGAGTTTCCAAAGCAGGTGACCGATGCGCTCCGTCAGCCTATTGAGGATAGGACGGTAACTATAACACGCGCAAGCGGCCGCGTTACATATCCTTGCTCGTTTATGCTCGTTGCGGCTATGAATCCCTGCCGATGCGGCTTTTTCGGGCATCCCACCAAGCCCTGTACCTGCCGCGAGGGCGACGTTAAGCGGTATATATCCAAGATAAGCGGACCTATGCTTGACAGAATAGATATACAAATAGAGCTTCCGTCGCTTTCTTATGACGATCTTTCGTCAAATTCAGCTCCGACCGAGAGCTCTGCCGAAATACGTGAGCGTGTTACGCACGCGAGGGCATTTGCTATAGCGCGTATGGATGATCTTGGGGATCGCAGGATATATTGCAACGCTCAGCTTGATTCGGCTCTTATAAGGAAATATTGCGCTATGGACGACGCGGCAAGCGCGCTTCTTCGCGCGGCTTACGATAAAATGGGAATGTCGGGCAGAGGCTACGACAGAATAATCCGCGTTGCGAGAACTATTGCCGATATAGATTCGTCCGAGATAATACGGGCTTCGCATATAGCCGAGGCTATACAGTACCGAAGTCTTGATAAGAAATATTGGGGGTAATTATAATGGCAAGTGAAGAAAAATTTGATAAGGATATTGAGAATATCAAATTTCAGCTTCAGAATGAGATAATAAAGCTTTGCTCAATAGCTACCGTTTCGGGCTTTGAGAGCAGGGCGACCGAGAAGGTGTCTTCGATGTACCGCGACAGGCTTGATTCCTTTTACTGTGACGCGGTTGGAAATCATATCTTGCTCAGATCCTGCGGACGCAAGGACGCAGTAAAGATAATGATAGACGCGCATCTTGACGAGATAGGCTTTGTTGTTACCGAGGTCCTTGATGGAGGCTTTTTGCGTATTGCCAATATAGGCGGTATAGACAGAGCCATTATTCAGGGCGCGGAGGTCACGGTTTTGGGTGATGAGACCCTTCACGGCGTTATCGCTTCAACGCCTCCGCATCTCAAGGGTGATGACGATAAGCTGCCTACTATAGATAAAGCCTTGGTTGACGTAGGTCTCGGTTATAGCAAGGAGGAGCTTGAAAAAATAGCTTGCGTTGGTACTCCCGTAATTTTTGATAAGACTTATACTTCTCTTAAAAACGGCAGACTTGCGGGACCGAGCTTTGATAATAAGGCGTGCGGAGCTATTGCGATTTGCGCGGTTACCTCGCTTGAGCCCTCAGAGCTTGCGGGTGACGTATATATTACGCTTTCCTGCCGTGAGGAGACAGCCTCGCGCGGAGGAGCTTACCTTTGCGCAAACAGGATCTCTCCCGATTACGCTATGGTAATAGACGTAAATCTTGCAAACGCTCCCGACGTTTCTGAGCGGGAGAGCGTTCCTATGGGAGAGGGTATATCTATATCCTATTCATCCTCTACAAGCCGCGCTCTTACGCGAGAGTGCGCAAGGCTTTGCAAGGAAGGCGAGATACCCTTTACTCCAAAGGCAGAGCCTTCCTCTACAGGAACTAACGCCGTTGCGGTAAATATCGCGGGTGGGGGAGTTCCCGTTGTTGACGTAGGACTTCCGCTTCGCAATATGCATACCTATAACGAGATAATCGCGCTCGACGATTGCTATTCGCTCTACCGATTTATACGCGCTTTTGTTACGTCGCGTGAATTAGCAGAGGGCTTTGCGAGAGAGGAGGGTGAGATATGAGGAGCATGAATCCTTATCACAGACATATTTTAAATAACGGTCCTGCCGAGCTCGAGGATATCTCGCTTGTTGTTGCTCTCGCAAGTCTTTTCGGACCTACGGGATGCGAGGACAGAGTCGCGCATTTTGTGCTTGAGGAGGCAAGGCGTCTTTGCGATTCGGCGTCTTGCGACCGAATGGGTAACGTCGTAGGCAGAATATCGCTTGGAGATCCCCAAAAGCGCAAGAGGGTAATGCTTTCCGCCCACACCGACGAGGTTGGATTTATGATAGAGGAGATAAAGAGCGACGGAATGCTTACCTTTGGATGCCTTGGCGGTATGGATCCCGCTATTCTCGCGGGCAAGCGAGTTCTTGTTGGAAATGAAAAGACCTTAATAAACGGTGTTATCTGCTCCAAGGCGATACATCATAAGAAAAAAAGCGAGCGTGATAGCGCGGTCGATAGCGATAAGCTTTATATAGACGCGGGATTTACAAGCCGCGAGGAAGCCGAGGCAGAGATATCTGTCGGTGACTTTGCGACCTTTGACGAGCCTGCGGATAACTCCTTTACCTTTGGTAGGGATGGGCAGACATTGAAGATGAAGGCTCTTGACGATAGAATGGGGTGCGCTGTTCTTATTGAGCTTATGCGTAAGCTGAACAGAGAGAGAGAGTCGCTTTCTCTTGACCTTGACGTATATTTCTGCTTTACCGTAAGGGAGGAGACGGGATGCTCGGGCGCGATAGTCGTTTCCGAGAAGATAGCTCCCGATTTTGCGCTTGTATTTGAGTCTACCGCGGTTGGGGATATTCCCGACGCGCCGAGTGAGAAGCGTGTTGCCGAGCTTGGAGGCGGAGCGGTCATATCTGTTGCCGATAGATCTACTATTTATGACGCCGAGCTTATCGACACCGCGTTTAAAGTGGCAAAGAAAAATGGAATACCGCTTCAGGTCAAGCGTTATCTCTCGGGCGGAAACGACGCGGGGCATATCCACAAGAGCGGAGTCGGTGTGCGCTCGCTTGCTATCTCCGTGCCAACGAGATATCTGCATTCACCGACTTGCGTTGCGCACTGTGAGGATTATCGCTCGGCAAGAGCCATAGGATTTGCTATGCTTGAGGCTATAAATGAGATTTAAGGAGACGTTATGGAAAGAAAAAATATATTACTTTCAGATAATTCGGATAAATTAAGGCTTCTCGGAAGAGCTCAGGTATTGCCCTCGGGAATAGCCTGTGACCATAGCGGTACGGGTATCGAGCTTTGCTTGGATGCCTGCGGAGAGGTTTTTCTCACGGTTTATTCCACCGTTGAGAAGGAGGGAAGCGATTTTATCTATTTTACGCTTTACGTTGACGGCGAGCGTCTGCCCGAGAGGCTTTCTGCTCCGATAGGAGAGAGCGTTATAAGGCTTGCTGACTTTTCCGACAAGGGAAAGCGAAAAATTAGGATAGTAAAGCAGAGCGAGAGCAATTACAATCTTTGCGAGCTTCGCTCAATAAGCCTTTGCGGTGAGCTTTGCGAAGCGCCCGCGAGGAGAGATAAGCTTATCGAGTACATCGGAGATAGCTTGAGCTGCGGAATGGGCGTGCTTGGCAAAAAGGGAGTAGAGTTTCCTCAAAGCTCGCGCTGGGAGGACGTAACGCAGGGATATACCTATATGTCTGCGGAGGCTCTTTCGGCTGATTATCTTATCATTTCCGAGAGCGGAATAGGCCTTGCGGGAAGCTGGTATGACCCGTTGCTTGATTTTTATTCTGCTTTTTCATACAAGCGCGATAAGAATAAAAAATATGATTTTTCACAGATCCCCGACCTTATTGTGATAAATCTCGGAACTAACGATTTTTATCTCAATTGCGATCTCGGTATATGCAAGACCGAGGAGGTTGAGGATAAGGTAAAGGAGCTTGTATTATTTGTTCGCAGAGCCTACAACAAGGATATACCGATCCTTTGGCTTAGCAGATTTATGCTTATCGGTTCACGCTACGTTGAGGCTATTGACAGAGCGATAGCCGATCTTGGTGGAGAGGATGCAAAAATTTACCGTCTTGATCTTACTACCTGCGCGGGCGGAGCGCACGGACACCCCGATATCGAGGGGCATAAGCTTGCTTGCGCGCAGACCGTTGATTTTATTTTGAAAAATAATTTACTTAAATAGATGCAAAAAGAGGTATATATGAATTTATACGCTACGTTAAAAAGACTTTGCTTGATAAGTTCTCCTTCGGGCAGAGAGGGGGCTGTACGGGAGGAAATAAGCTCGATAATCTCGCCTTTTGTTGACTCGGTATCTGTTGATTCTTTGGGCAATCTTATCGCTCTGAAAAAATCAAGAACCGAGGGCGCAAAAAAAGTCATGCTTTGCGCCCACATGGATGAGATAGGCTTTATAGTTAATTCAATAGGCGAGGACGGAGCAGTAAGAGTCGGCACGCTTGGCGGAATAAGGCTTGCCGCCGCGTCCTATACCAAGGTCATATCCCAAAGAGGCGTTAAGGGCGCGCTCTGCGCCAACGCGGACGTTCAGCCTGCGGACTATAAAGCCGACACTATGTATATAGATATCGGAGCAAAAAACAAACGCGAGGCGGAGAGGTACGTAAAAATCGGAGATACCTTTGTGTGTGAGCCTTCCTTGAGCAAGCTTTGCTTCTCGCGCGTTTGCGGACGTCCTATTGACGACAGAGTAGGCTGCGCGGTTCTTTTGGAGCTTGCCGAGCGTCTTTCGGGCGTTGAGCTTTCCTTTGACGTATACTTCGTTTTCTCCGTTCAGGAGGAGGTAGGATGCCGCGGAAGCAAGCCTGCAACCTTTGCTATCTCGCCTGATATCGCGATTTGCTTTGACGTTACCGCAACGGGTGACACTCCCTCGGCAAAGCCTATGGCGTGCGCTCTTGGCGGCGGCGCGGCTATAAAGATCAAGGATAATTCGGTCATCTGCCACGAGGATATAGTAAAGGCTCTCTGCAAGGTAGCCGAGGCTGAAAAAATACCCTATCAGCGTGAGGTCCTTACCTTTGGCGGAACAGATACCTCGTCTATGCAGCTTACGGGCTGCGGCGCTATGGCGGGAGCTATTTCGATACCTATGCGCTACGTCCATTCGGGCGTTGAGACCTGTGATATGAAGGACGTCGCGGCGTGCGTGAGCCTTGCGGAAAAATATTTACTGTCACTTTAAAGGAAATGGGAATATAATTTATGGAGATATCAAAAAGAATAGAGGAGCTCGCGCTTAATGCCGAGATCGCGCTTGAGCCGCATTTTCGCAGAATAGACGCGATATCCTTTGAGAATACTAAAAAAATAATGAACGCCTTTCGCAATCACCGAGTCAGCGAGGCTATGTTTGCCCCGACGAGTGGCTACGGCTATGACGATAAGGGCAGAGACACTCTTGACGCTATCTGGGCAGAGGTTATGGGGGCTGAAGCGGCGTTTGTACGCCACAGCATCGCAAACGGCACTCACGCGCTTACAATAGGGCTTTTCGGCTTGCTCCGCCCAAACGATATACTTTTTTCGATTGCGGGTAAGCCCTACGATACGCTTGACGAGGTTATCGGCAATGTAGGGGAGGGCGGCCGCGGCTCGCTTCGCGATTTTGGAGTTGATTACCGTCAGGCAGATCTTCTTGCCGACGGAAGCTTTGATACCGAGCGAATTGCCGAGGTCATAAAAAACGAGGGTGAGCGAATAAAGGTTATATTTATTCAACGCTCGAAGGGCTATCTTAACAGAAAAACGCTCTCGGTTGACGATATCGGCAAAATAATATCCTTTGTTAAGCCGCTTTGTCCGCACGCTTACGTTGTTGTTGACAATTGCTACGGCGAATTTACCGAAACACGCGAGCCCTGCGCCGTCGGCGCGGATTTGATAATAGGTTCGCTTATAAAGAATCCCGGCGGCGGAATGGCAGAGTCGGGCGGTTATATCGCGGGAAGCGCAAGGGCAGTTGAGCTTGCCTCTTACCGACTTACCTCGGTAGGCTGCGGTCTTGAGGTCGGGGCTACTCTCGGGCAGACCAAATCTATGTACAAGGGTCTTTTTTACGCGCCTCATACCACGGCGCAGGCAATAAAGACCGCGCATCTTGCCGCGTATATTTTTGGCGAGGACGGACTTGGCTTTGAGGTAGAGCCTCATTGGAGCGAGCAGAGATACGATATAATTCAAGCCGTGATAACCCATTCTCCCGAGGCTCTTTGCGCTATCTGCCGTGGAATTCAGGCAGGCTCGCCCGTTGATTCCTACGTAACTCCCGAGCCGTGGGCTATGCCGGGCTATACCGATGAGGTAATAATGGCGGCGGGGGCGTTTACGCAGGGCTCGTCTATAGAGCTTTCGGCGGACGGACCGATGCGCGAGCCGTATATCGCTTATCTTCAAGGCGGACTTACCTATGAGAGCGGACGTATAGGCATACTTTACGCCGCAAGCGAGGCAGAAAGGCTTAAATAATTTTTTGCGAGGTACATAAACAAAAAAGGGGGCGTCTATGCTCTTTTCCTCGCTTGAATTTATATTTTTATTTCTTCCTGTATCTCTTTGCCTGTATTATACCGTACCGAAAAGATATAAAAATTTTACCGTTTTTCTTTCGGGAATAATATTTTACGCATTCGGAGAGATAAGGCTTTTGCCGTTGCTGATAGTAACAGTGCTTGTGAATTTTTTGTTCGGACTTCTGATTGAAAAATTTGCGCGCAGAGCGTCGCTTTCGCGGCTTTTGCTTGTGGCGGCGGTCATATTTAACCTTGCGTTGCTTGCGTATTTTAAATATTTTGATTTTCTGCGGACGGCTTTTTTCTCGCTCGACCCTATCGGAATCGCGCTTCCCATAGGTATATCCTTTTATACCTTTCAGGCGCTTTCATACGTTATCGACGTTTATCGCAGGGAGGTAAGCGCAACTCGGAGCTTTGTAAGCTTCGGGGCGTATATTGCGCTTTTCCCTCAGCTTATAGCGGGTCCTATCGTAAAATACAGTGACATCGAGCGTCAGCTTAAGGAGCGCACCGAGAGCATTGCGCTTTTTGCGAGCGGATTGCGCCTTTTTACTCTCGGACTTGCAAAAAAGATGCTTCTCGCAAATCCCGCGGGGGAAGCGTTTGAGAGCTTTTGCGAGTCGCAGAGCTATCTTGGCGCGCTTCTTACTCTCTTTTTCTTCGGGATGCAGATATATTTTGATTTCTCGGGATATTCGGATATGGCGATAGGTCTTGCGAGGCTCTTTGGATTTGAGCTTAACAAGAATTTCGATTATCCCTATATCTCGCGCTCGGTGAGCGAGTTCTGGCGCAGGTGGCATATTTCGCTTTCCTCGTTTTTTAAGGAATACCTTTATATTCCGCTTGGCGGAAGCAGACGGGGCAGGGCGCGGACTGCGCTCAATCTTGCAATTGTCTGGACTCTTACGGGAATATGGCACGGAGCGGCTTTCGGCTTTCTTTTGTGGGGAGCTTACTTTGCGGTGCTTCTTATTTTTGAAAAGCTTTGCTTTAACAAGTTGCTTATGCGCTTGCCCGTGCCATTGACTCATTGTTACACCTTGTTTTTTGTGTTTTTGGGGTGGCTTATATTTGCGACCGACGGAGTAACGCTTACGGCATCCGAGGGGCTTTCTCTGCTTTCACGGCTCTTTTTTGTCGGTGCGGAGAGCTTTGCTCTGCGCCACGAGCTTTATATTGCTTTGGGACTTCTGCCCTTTGCGCTTATCCTTGCGCTTGGCTCTACGCCCTTGCCGCGAAAGATTTATTTGCGGGCAAACAAAAAAATTCCCGTTCTTTCGGTGGTCTTACCCTTTGCCTCGCTTATCCTCTGCGTTGCGTACTCGGTAAGCTCGGGCTATAATCCCTTTTTGTATTTTAGATTTTAACATTTTGAATATAAGGAGCTTTTTCTATGACTGATAAAATATTACGTCTCTTTGTAAAGGGCTACGATGCGGAGCGCGCAAGGACAGACCCTTTGCTGCGCAGAAAATGCGGAAGCGCGGTTGCCGTTATCGGAATTGCCCTAAATCTGCTTCTCGCGGCAATTAAGCTTGCGGCGGGACTTTTGAGCGGAGCTATTTCTATTACTGCCGACGCGGTCAATAATATTTCCGACGCGCTCTCGCAGATAGTTTCGCTTATAGCCTTTAAGATATCCGCTCGGCCTGCCGACAGAGAGCATCCCTTCGGGCACGCGCGCATCGAGTACGTTGCGGCTATGGTGGTTTCCTTTGTTATACTTTTTGTCTCGGTCACTCTGCTTTCCGAGTCGGTAAAAAAGATAATAACTCCTATGGGCGTTGATTACAGTATTACCGTTATGGTCATACTTGCCGTTTCGGTGCTTGCTAAGCTTTGGCTTTTTGCCTTCGGACGCTCGGCGGCAAAGCGGCTCAAATCTGACGTAATAAGAGCCGCCTCTGCCGATAGCCTTTCTGATGCGGGGGCTACGTTTGCGGTGCTTATATCCGCTATAGTTGCAAAGCTCAGCGGCTTTGATATTGACGGTTACATGGGTGTTATAGTTGCGGTTATAATATTTGTTGCGGGAATAAAGGTACTTAACGAGACGAAAAATTCGATACTCGGCTCCGCTCCCGAGCCTGAGGTCGTTGAGGGGATACTTAAGATTGCTCACGAGTACGAGGCTATTCTCGGAGTTCACGATATGGTGGTCCACAATTACGGACCGGGAAATACGATATGCTCCTTTCACGCGGAGGTTGACGGTAAGGCGGATATCTTTGAAACACACGACTGCATAGACCTTATCGAGCGCAGACTTTACTCCGAAATGGGAATCAGAGCTACTATTCATATGGACCCTATAGTTACCGACGATGAAAAGGTAAGCGCGCTCAGGGCTTTGGTTGCCGATGCCGTAAAGGCTATTGACGGGCGGCTGACGATACATGATTTTCGCTACGTAGAGGGAGTTACTCACTCAAATCTTATTTTTGACGTTACCGTACCCTTTGAGATAAAGGAGAATAACGGAGTGTTAGAGGAGCGTATCTGCGCTAAAATAAGTGAGATAGATTCAAGTTATTTTGCGGTTATAACTATTGACCGAGAATAAAGGAACGTTTAATTTTTATGAAAAGAATTATTATTGGACTTACACCTCAGGGGGATGCATCAAAGGATTGCTATAAAATGTCTCCGTCTTACGTTGAGGCAATCGCGGCTTTTGGGGCGGTACCGCTGACGCTTCCGTCTCTTACCGATGATGACGCGCTTTTGCTTGACGCGCTTTCGCTTTGCGACGGAATAATACTTACGGGAGGTCCCGATGTTCGTCCCTCACTTTTCGGAGAGGAAATAAGTCCCGCCTGCGGTTCGATAAGCGATGAGCGCGACGCCTTTGAGCTGAAGCTTTATAAAATGGCTCTCGCTGCTGACAAGTCTATACTTGGTATCTGCCGTGGAGCGCAGGTCATGAATATTGGCTCAGGCGGTAATATATATCAGGATATTTACTGTGACGCTCACACTCGGCTTGTGCATCATACTCTTGACGGTGTTAAGGCATACCACTCGGTAACGCTTACAGACACATCTCTCGCCGAGCGCTTTGGGGTTTCGGATACTTCGTTTGTTGTAAACAGCTATCATCATCAAAGCGTAAAGGAGCTTGGCGAGGGCTATGAGGCTCTTGCTTACTCGGATGACGGCTTGATTGAGGCTATATATATGCCTTCGAGAAGATTTGTTCTTGGCGTTCAGTGGCATCCCGAAAAGCTTTTCGATGGGAATGAGGATTCTGCTTGCGTGCTTAAGGCGTTTGTGGATAGCTGCCGTCGGTAAATTTTCCTTATTTTGAATATTTTTGTCTCCTTTGGTTAAAATAAAATTACAATTATTTTAACTAAAGGAGCTTTTATTATGGCAAAGGATTACCCTATAGGCATTACACCCGACAGATTGAAGGGAACGAAGACCGAGCAGAATCTTCATACCGCTCTCGCGGGAGAAGCGCAGGCGCATTTGCGCTATAAGTGGTTTGAGGAAAAGGCAAAGCAGGACGGCTTTGTTGACGTTTCGGAAATATTTTGCGAGACCGCTCATAATGAGATGGAGCACGCGGAGATATGGTTTAAATATCTCGGCGGCTACTCCACGACCGAAAAAAATCTTGAGACTGCCGCAAACGGTGAGCATTTTGAATGGACCTCTATGTACGCCGATTTTGCCCGTGAGGCGAAAGAAGAGGGCTTCCCTGAGCTTGCTTTCCTTTTTGAGAAGGTTGCCGAAATAGAAAAAATGCACGAGGAGCGCTTCAACTCTTACCGCGAGCGTATTCTTGACGGAAAAATGTTCGCTTCAGATAATGATGACGCTCTTTGGATATGCCTTAATTGCGGTCACGTCGTAAAGGGTAAAAATCCACCGCCTATATGCCCCGTTTGTAAGGAAGCTCAAGGCTATTTTAAAAACTTGAGCTGTTAGGGGAGTTAGTAGTTAGTTTGTGCCAAGAGTTTTTGCTACCTTTTTGAAAAAAGGTAGCGCCAAAAACTTTCCAACAGGAAAGATTTTGGGCTGTTTTTCAAAAAAAGTACGCTCGACGGTTGTTGTCAATCGTCGGGCGTTTTTTGTTTTAATTACGCTATCGGGGTATGCAGTAACAAATTTAATACTGCAAAGCCCGAGTTTAAAAGTTTTTTGTTTCGTTTTTTTTAAAAAACGAATGGGGTTTGGGGCAACGCCCCATAAAACGGCGTTTTCTTTTTGCAAAGCTTTTTCTTTTGCGCCTTTTGTGCCAAAAGAAAAAGCGATGTGGGGGTAGAAGTTAGTTTGTGCTAAGAGTGTTTGCTACCTTTTTGAAAAAAGGTAGCGCCAAAAACTTTTCTTGCAAAAAGTTTTAGGGCTATTTTTCAAAAATAGTGCGCTCGACCGTTGTCAGTTCTACTCCATACCGACCGACCTTTATGAGTTATATTGCGTTTTAAAGCTTTCTGCGCAGGCTATGATGATTTTTTCACTGTAGTTCTTTTCATTGAATATTTTTTTCATTTGTGACGGCGTAGCGTAGCGCGGGTCTATAAGATCAATATTAAAGTGCAGTGAGAGAAAGGGGATCACCGCGTTTGCAAAGCTATCCTTTATTATTAGCAGGCTTGGCTTCTCCGCGCTTGAATAGACGCTTGCGTGAGCGTAATTTCCCCCCAGCAGAACGGCGTATTTATCTACTGTCTCAAGCTTTTCAAGGCGGTAGAAGCCCTCAAAGCTTTTGTTGGTGTCGTGGACTGTTATTTTAACTTCACTGTCGCCCGAATACCGCCAAAGCTCTATTGTGTCGGGTGTTACCGCGCATTTAGGAAGGCAGGAACGTTGAAAGGCGGTGCCGTAGAAGTCCGAGCATATCTTTTGCTTTGAGAAATATTCCTCGGAGTAGGGCGTGATTTTTAGGCTTTCGCATATTTCGACGTAGATATTATATGCGCCTTGCGCAGTTCTGTGGTGGTCGGTGCGGTAATAGAGCGAAAGAGTGTCGGGATTTTCCTTGAACAGAGAGTACTTACTGTCTATCCAAAAGCTTTTGATCGGCGCATTTGGAGCTTTGATTTCCTTGGAGCGCGCCACAAGATGATTTTGGTACTGTATGACACCGTTTATTTCGCGCTTGCCGAGTGCTTTTTCGCTCATTGAATAAAGAGTCGTTGCACAGGAGCGGAGGGGAAATTGGTCGGAATAGAAGGCGGACAGCTTTTTTGTGTATTCACCGCTGAAAAGGCTTTGCACGCTTGGGGCTTCAAGTCTTGTCAGGTATCGGTTTTCGCTCTCCGAAAAATCCTTCTGCGGAAGAATAAAAATAAGGGCGCCGAGTATCAAAACGAAAAAAGAACAGAGCAGAATTAAAATTTTATCTTTTTTCATCTTTTATCCTTTTCTTTTTTAGTATTAGTGTAACCAAAAATAAAAAAGCAATTCTCAATGGTGCCTACTCTGAAGGACAGTTTCAAAAGAACTAACATCAAAAAAGGCGAGCTGAACAAAAATCAGCTCGCTAATTTTATGCCATACCGATATTTCGGTCTACGGTATAGCAACGTAATTAAAGACCAAGTAACTGTTTCTTCTTTGCATCAAATTCTTCTTGTGTAATTATACCTTGCTCAAGCAGATTCTTATATTTAAGTATTTCATCAGCCGAGGAAAATGTAGAACCCGTGACCTCAATCACATCATTATTCTTATAGCTTTCAAAAGCTTTTCTAATTTCTGTACCGACAGAAACTGCAAAATCATTTGTTTTTCCAAAGCTAAACATACCGCTGCAAAACAGAATTCTATTTATATCATTCATAGCATTAAGATTTTGAGAAGAACCAAAGTCTAGACCAACGGCTCTGTTTTTAGAATTCATACCCGTCAAGAATACTACTTGTGCAAATTGTGAATTCATGTTTGCTTTCACAATATCAATGCCTGTGTATTCCTTAAAATACCAAGTCATTGTTTTGTTACCATTGAGGTATCCTATGACCTTATTATCATAAACTTCGAGGGTATCATACCACAAGTTTTCTGCGAATGTTGTTCTCTTACGTTGTTCAGAGGGAACAGCTATCTTTTTTACTAATGTTTCCATAATTTCCTCCATAAAAATCAAAAAGTGCGGCAACCGAAGTTGTCGCACCGAAAAACGTCAACCCCAATTGTCGCCAAACAATCTCTTCATAGCATAGGTTTACTATACAATCAAGCAGGAGTTGCGCTTTTACCAAAACGAGCTTGCTTAATTGTGTAGCAAAAAAAGCTATAGTTATCCCATAACGAAAAAGACCTATAACTATGAAATATTAAGATTGTTTGGCATGATTATTATATCATATTTTTGGCGGCTTGTAAATATATTTGGGGAAATTAATCCAATTACCTTCCGGAAGGTAGAAAAATGCCTCCCTTTACACAAGGGGGGCATCTATAACTTGTCAATTTTCCTGACAAGCACTGACTTAATTAAAGACAACAATATTTTGCCAAAAGCAACGTAAAGGCACTCTTGACATTAGCATATCAAAAGTCCATGCGCTTACCTTCCGGGAGATAAAAAAGCCTTCCCTGACAAAGGAAGGCTTAATTTAATACGCCAACCGTAGGGGCGTTCTGCGAACGCCCGCGGGCGAACACAGTTCGCCCCTACCGAGTTTCTATAAATTTAAGGTTTTACGTCTTTAATTAAAGCATACTAAGCATTGCATTTGTAGCACAAATGCAAAAATACGGCATACCTCTTTCGAGATGTACCGTATTCTTGCAAAACTGTCCTTTAGGGTACGCCCCTAAGGAGAGAATTGCTTTTATTTTTTCTTTATTCTGTTGTTCCGCCTATTTTTGACATATTTACCGTTATGATAACACCGCTGAGGTTGTCGCCGCTCATTTGGTATGCGTCCTCTGTAGCGTTTTTAGGAATAACGACGTTATTTATAGGGCAGAAGTAAGCGACGTAGCTTCCGTTTGCGTTGAGCTTGATCGGCGCTTCGGGCGTTGCGGATCTGAGCTGCTTCAGATAATTATCGATCGAAAGTCCTTTATTCTTTATTGCCGTTGCGTGAGTTACGCCAACGTATCTGAATTCATTTGATTTAGGTGTAAGCGGAGCAAATCCGTACTTGTATGCGTTTTTATATATCCAATCGTATTTTTGATTTTCGTTTATCGGACGGATATCCTTGGTGCTACCCTCGTGGCAGTAGGAAAGCGCAATAACCTCACCGCTTGAATATACAGCCTTTTGACTGTTTACCGAATTGACGTTGTAGGCGTTTGTGAGGACGAGATTGTCGTCGTTCAGCGCCGCGTTGCAGTCGTTTACCATAGCAAAGAGGGAATTTGCGGTTTCTGCCGTAGCTTCAAAGTCGTCTTTTTTGTCAAAAAGCGATATGAACGCAACCGGATCACCTTCCTTGCGGGTATCCTCTATGTTGACAAGCTTGTGGTTACCTTTATAGGGATTGTTATCGTTAAGGGTAAGAAGATTTCCTGTAAAGATAGCCGTATCGGAAAGCTCTATGGTTTTGGTCTCGCCAAGCTTTATTGCTTCTTCAAGGCTCTCGGGCTCGTCATCGGGGGTATCCGATGAAACGCCTGATATCTGACATATTAAAAACGCAATGAGCGCAATCACTAAAAGTACTGCGGTAGCGGCAATCGCGATAACGCAAGCTTTTTTTGCAGAACGCTCCTTTGCATTGCTTCCGCTTAGTAAAGCTTCAAAAAAAGACATTTAGAAATCCTCCTTATTTTTTTGAGTGACCGCAGAAATTATCTGCGGTCACTGAATGAATTCGATCAGTCTGCGTCTCTGATAGAGAAGTCCATACGGCCCTTCTTATCAAGACCCATATATTTAACCTTTACCGAAGAACCAACGGTTATACCCGCGTCCTCGACCTTGTTTATTCTCTTGTTTGTGATCTTGGATATGTGAACCATACCTTCCTTGCCGGGAGCGTACTCAACGAAGCATCCTACGTCCTCGTTGGGCTTGTCCTTGCTTGCGAGGATCTTTACAACGGTTCCGCAGTAGGTAGAGCCTACCTCAGGCTCGAATACGATAGCGTCTATCATAGCCTTTGCCTTAGCCGCGTTTTCGCCGTTGGGAGAAGCTATGCAGATAGTTCCGTCGTCGTCGATATCTACCTTAGCGCCGCTTTCCGCAACTATTTTCTGAATTACCGAGCCGCCCTTTCCGATGACCTCTCTTATCTTGTCGGGGTCGATCTTGAAGCTTGTCATCTTGGGAGCGTATTTTGAAACCTCGGCTCTGGGCTCGGGTATCGCCTTGAGAAGAACCTCGTCGATGATGTAGTCACGGCCGACGTGAGTCTGCGCGAGAGCCGCCTTGATTATTTCGGGCGTAAGACCGTCTACCTTAAGGTCCATCTGGATAGAGGTGATACCCTTGTGAGTACCCGCTACCTTAAAGTCCATATCGCCATAAAAGTCCTCAAGACCCTGAATATCTATCATAGTATCCCAGCTTCCGTCCTCAG
>JAFQPL010000003.1 GCA_017411785.1 Clostridia bacterium | reverse complement strand
CTGAGGCGCGCACCAGCCCACACCGTGAGTGTAAGCCGAAATATCGCTTATCTGCTTAGCCTCGACCCATTTGCCCTCCTCGGGAATGGGCGCAGGACCGTGCTTAGGTCCCTTTGCTACAGTACACATTTCCTGAACCTCACGGCTCATTGCGTACTCGCATGTGTTTTCAATGCTCATTTTTTTATCTCCTTTTATTTTAATTTTAATTAAAATTACTTAATTATTTCGCCGTAGACCTCTCCAAAAGCGCAAGCGGCGTTAGACTCATCTGTATCGATATGCATAGCAAGCGCAAACTTATCGCTTACTCTTACTACAACGTCACCGAAAATAAGCGGACGCGCCGTGTCAAGCTTAACACTTACTATATCCTTATCGGCAACACCAAGCTCCTCTGCCTCCGCGGGTGTCATATGTATATGACGCTTTGCGGCGATAACTCCGCACTCGACCTCTACAGAGCCGCAGGGACCCTCGATTACACACTTACCGCTTCCCGCGATATCTCCCGACTCACGAATGGGAGCAACAACTCCGATAGTGCGCGCATCGGTAAGCGAAAGCTCAACCTGCGTAGCGGGTCTTTCGGGACCGAGAATGCTTGCCTTAAGCGAGCCCTTAGGACCTATAATGGTAACCTTCTCCTCGCAAGCGAACTGTCCGGGCTGACTCAAGTCCTTTTTATTCGTTAATTTGTGTCCTTTTCCAAAAAGGATTTCCAACGCCTCAGCAGATACATGAACGTGTCTTGCGGAGGTTTCAATTAAAATTTTCTTTGCCATATCAACCATCCTTTCGTTGTTTACAACATTCGTTATTATTATATCACACTTTTTTCCTCTTGTAAAGATTGAAAGTTAAATTTTATGATAATAATATTTAATATGATCCGCAGATTTTACTAATATTCAACGAGGTAAAAAAATGAAACAAAAAAAGCAAAAAATCACGAAGCCTGCCTCCGACGGAGCTATCACCGTTGAGGCAAAGCGCAAAAAAATACACTGCATGTCTATAATAGGACAGATAGAAGGTCATTATCTTCTTCAGGACGGTCAGAAAGCCACTAAATACGAGCATATCATACCCGAGCTTATTTCGGTCGAGGAGGACGATAAGATATCAGGGCTGCTTGTTATTCTCAACACGATGGGCGGCGACGTAGAGGCGGGGCTCGCTATAGCCGAGCTTATCGCCTCAATGAAAAAGCCAACAGTTTCCTTGGTCCTCGGCGGCGGACACTCGATAGGAGTTCCCCTCGCAACCGCCGCAAAGCGTTCCTTTATAGTACCCTCGGCAACTATGACTCTTCATCCGGTAAGAATAAACGGACTCGTCCTCGGCGCGCCTCAGACCTTTAACTATTTTGAGGAGATGCAGCGCCGTATCGTCAGATTTATCTGCGCTCACTCAAAGGCTTCTCCCGAGGAAATAACCGAGCTTATGATGCGCCCCGACGAGCTTGCTACCGATATCGGCTCGATTATCGACGGAAACGAGGCCGTACGCTACGGAATTATCGACGCTGTCGGCGGTCTCTCCGACGCCCTCGGCGCATTTGAGGAGTAGTTAGTTTGTGTTAAGGGTTTAGGTCGCTTTTTTGAAAGTTAGTTTATGTTAAAGATTTTTGCTACCTTTTTGAAAAAAGGTAGCGCCAAAAACTTTCCAACAGGAAAGATTTTGGGCTATTTTTCAAAAATAGTACGCTCAATCGAGATTTGTTCTCGGTTGAGCGTTTTGCTTTTTATCTTTTCGGGGTATGCGGTAACAATTTTAATACCACTACGCCCGAGCTTGGCTGTCGGCACTGCCGACCCTTTTTGAAAAAAGATAGCGCCAAAAACTTTTCTTGCAAAGACAAAATCGGCGCACCCTTTTTCTTGGGTACGCCGATCTAATAAACTATTTTAAATATCACGAGCCTTGAGTCTGTGTTACAGCAACCTCCAGAGTTCCCGAAAAATCAAACTTAGGTCCGATATTAACATCATCCTTATACTTTCTCAACGCCTCTCCAAGAGCAGTATCCTTTGCGGTATTCTGATGATACGCGGTTTGACTGTCAACCGTATAAGGCCATTCCCACTCGATAGAATAAACTATATCAACCGGAGTATTAGCCGCCTGGTTATGCTTATCAGTAGCAAAAGTCCCCGCGCTAAATCCATTTGCAAGCGCTTTGCTTGACCCTATCTCATTAGTGGCAACAACCACGGCATCGGATACTTCGGCGGGATACTTATTTATTCCGTATCTGATAACCTCTTTTTTACCATCTCCTACCTGTCGGCACATCTTATAAATTATCGGAAGATATCCTATAACCGTACCGTCAGACAAACGCATATATCTGTTAACAGAATCATATCCTGTGTTCGTTTCACCATCCTTGCCTATTTTTAAGGCAGCGGTAACATCAATGTTATACATGACCTCAGGCGTTCCCGATACCTTCACCGAAGCAAGAACTCCGCTCGTTCCCGGCGCAACAACCGCATCACTCGAATCTCCTGAATTAACTACCGTAATACCGGTTGGAGTTTCATATACATGAGAGAGCCCCGAGCCTTTATCAGAAACGGTAATCCCCCATTTAGCTACCCGCGCGCTTTCCGGTGCCGTCTCACTTGTCGTAGTGTACTTTGCAAAGGTGCCCGAAAGCCCCGTCGCAGTAATCAAAACAAGACAAAGCAACGCGGACACCGCTGATATCATTATTCTGTTGATTTTTCTCACGCCACTTGCCTCCTTTTTTAATCAGTATAGATACACATTTATATTGTAACACATATTTTTAAAAAAATCAAGTACTTTTTTACATTTTTTCTGCTACCGAGCGGCGTTTTCTTGTCAAAATACACAAATTCAATAAAGATAATAGCTTCTCACAACGCTCTCGAAAGCCGAAAGCTCGCGTTTTTTCCTCTCTAAAAACTCCTCTGCGTTAAAATTATTTCTCATAAACTCATCGGTTCCAAGCAAAAGATTTAAAAAGGCTCTTTCGCTTTGAGAATCTCGTATTTGCAGCTCGTTATGAGTTTTTCTTATATAATCGAGAATATACAGACCAAGCGAAAATGGCTCAAAGATATCAGGGTCGCTTATATGTATCTGCAAGCCTCGGCAAAGCTCTCCTTTATATTTTGAAAATGTCGGGGTAAAGTAACACTCTCTTAGCTTGAAGCCCTTCATGCCAAGGCCCTCAATATATTTTTTGACCTCATCGGTGCGAAGCCAAGGGGCACCAAAGACCTCGAACGGTTTAGTTGTTCCCCGCCCCTCTGAAATGTTAGTACCCTCAAAAAGCACAGTGCCAACGTAAGCGAGTGCCGACTCATAGGACGGCAAATTCGGCGACGGAGCAACCCAGTCGAGTCCAAGCGTTCTGTAATCATCGTTTCGGGAAAGAGCGCCGCAAGATAAAATTTCAAGCTCACAGCCAAAAGAAAACTCACCGTTTACATATCTCGCAAGCTCTCCGACGGTGAGCGCGTATCTTGCAGGCAAAGCAAATCGACCCACACCCGACCAAAGCCGACTGTCAAGGATCGCCCCCTCAGTCTTTATAAGACCTAAAGGGTTATATCGGTCAAGCACTATGACCTTTTTACCAAGCCTTGCGGCACGCTCGATCGCTTCTGTAAGCGCGTAAATATAGGTATAAAATCTCACGCCAACGTCTTGAATATCGTATACTATAACATCAACGCCGCGAAAGATATCATCATCAAGTGAGATTTTGTACATAGAATAAACGGGGATCTGTGTTTTTTCGTCTATATAAGAATCAACTCTGCCTCCCGCTTGAAGGTCTCCCCTTATTCCGTGCTCGGGAGCATAGAGCGCGCAGAGACGGTAACGCTCGGAAAAAAGATCCGCCGTAGAACGAAGATCCTTATCAAGCCCCGTATGATTGGTTATAAGCCCCACACGTTTGCCCAAAATCAAAGAATCAAGCGCATCTATCCGTTCACATCCGTGTAAATAAGCCATACCGCACCTCCTTATGCTTTCTAAATACATTATACACTCATTTTTTAAATATTACAAGAGCGACAAAAAATAAAATACGGTTTGTTTTTCAAGCACCGTCTTTACAATTTTAAAAAAAGAAGTTGCCGCAAACGCAAATTTGAGGCAACACCTTCGTTACTTTAATTTCTTTTTGATAAATACCACTACATAAAAAGCGGCAAGAGTAAGCAAAAATCCAAGGGTTATTCCAACAAGGTCAAGTAGGATATCAGACACGGTGCTTCCCCGCCCCGTAAAGCTCTGAATATACTCATCAAGAACGGCAACAAGCAAGGAATAAAAAAGCGCGCAGCCGTAAAATTTTCTGCCATAAAATCGGTCGACCGAAACGCAAAGCGCTGTAGCTGATACAGCAAGGGCAAAATACTCCGCTAAATGAGCAAGCTTTCGGATAGTAAATTCGGTCTGCTCACGATCCGCCAAGCTTTCTCCGGGCCTTATAATATCAGCGATCGCACCGCTTGATGAATGTGACGCCTCGTAATCCATAGATGAATTTACAAAGATAAACACACTTATAAGCAACACTAACGCAGAAAAAACAACAATAATAAGCTTTCTCCGCTTCGAATTCAAAACAAGCATTATTTCTCCTTTCGTAAAATCTCTTTTACGGTAGTACGAAGCTCTTTTATAAAGAATTCAGGAGCAATTCCCTTAAGTAAAAGCCTGTTATTTTTACGTATCGGCTTAAAAACAAATCCAAACACAAAATTCATAAAGAATTGTGTTAAAAAGGAAGCAAAAGCCGCTCCGCACGCGCCCCACAGAGGTATCATGAAGGCATTCATAACGATATTAAGTACAACGCCGGAAAGGTTTATAATCGGCAGATACTTCTGCTTCTCCTCGGCAAGAAGCCAGATATTGCGAACAAGTCCTATGCAAGAAAATCCAAAGTACCATGTCAATATTCGAAGCACAGGAACTGCAAATGCAAATTCTGCTCCATACATCAAATTTATTATCAAGGGAGCAAATATAGTAAATAACAAACTTTGTGCAACCGAAAGATAAATTATAATTCCGTAAATCCTTGATATATTTTTTTCATAATTAACCTCATCCTCCTTCTTGCAAGAAAGGATCAATGGACGAAAAGAATCAGTAATCGCAGTAAACACAAATTGAGCCATTGACGCGCAGGTTATCGCCGCGGCATAATATCCGTTCTCGGCTTCGCCAATCATTTTAGTAAGCATAATATGGTCGGTGTTTTGTATAACAACGATCATCAACGCGGCGAAAATATAATGCTTACTTTTACCAAGCATCTTTTTGGCTCGGGCAAAGGAAAAGCTAAAGGCTTTACCTCCCTTGCGGAAATAAAAAACGAAAAGTAAAACGACAACAGCGCTGTATTCAACAGAATGCGAGAGTGCAAACCAATAAACACTCTTCTGAGTCACCAAAAGAAAAATTTTATACGCCGAAACAACGACATACGCCAATAGCATTACGATTGACGAATATTTGGAAAGCAGTTTATATTGAAACCAATACTGTATCATTTCAAGAGCGGCAAAAAATATTGAAACACTATATAGCACGCAAACTATAATGGTCTCGGTCTCCCCGAAATTTGCAACAGATGCAAATGCCGCAACGCCGCCCATACACAAAATGCTTGAAAAGAGGTTAAGCATCAGAGATGTTCCCATGATCTCGCCCTCTTTATCGGGATTCTCAACAAGCTCATGCACTAAAATAGCATCAAAGCCTAATTTCATAAGAGGCAAAGCAAATGCAACGACAGAACCCGCGTAGCTTATAAGTCCGTAATTTGACGGGCCTAAATACCGCGCGGATATCATTCCTACTATTAACTGGAGAATAGACTGCGCTATCTTGCAGATTATTATCCATTTTGCGTTGTTAAATACTTGCTTTGCTTTCATACATTATACGTTATCTTCCAAAAAAACATTCCTTATTGATTCAATTTGATCTATTGTAACGCCGATTGACAAAAAATAGTTTTCCGCTTTTTCACGCACAGTATTGCCCTCCAAAGCCTCATAATCCACTAAAAATTTTTCCATATCCTCATAAAATGCACCTCCATTGCACAATACAGATACTTCCCAATCTCTATATAGATCTTCCTCAGACATTCCTAACAAAGCTCCTAAGAAATAACATGCCGTACCGGTTCTATCAGCACCGTATGAGCAATGTATATATGCGGGATAATTATCAGCTTTAGCTAACTCGGTAAAGAGTTCTCTCATTTGTGTTTTCGCGTGGTCGCTGGTAAAGCATTCTGAATATGCCAAAAAACTATAATGCTTATGAAGAACATCTTCTCCCAGCATATCTCTAACGTTTTCAGTGCTGGAAGATCTTAAATCAAGCTCAGTTTTTATGCCGAAAACCTCTTTCATAATCCTTATACCGTCTTCGGTAATCGTATATTTTTTTGCTATCGCCCCATCAAGCTCGCATCCTCTATACAAAACTCCCTGTTTTACTCGCTTTCCATCAACTGTAATAGCTCCGCCAAAATCGCGAATGTTTCGCAAATTTTCAAACTCTATAATTCTCGGAGTCTTTGCGGTTTTGAATGTTTCTATATCGCTCACTACAGTTTTTCCATCAGAAAGAGTTGCCGTAACTCTAAAATAATAATATGTGTCAACAAACAAATAATCTAACTGCACCTTTCGATCGCTTGGAGGGATTTCTATTTTTTTAGAATTTGCAAGCGTTTTCTCCTGCGACAATTCTAAAAATTGCGAAACAGGAGCGTTCTCACTCGATAAACCGTATATGGCGTAATTAACAATAACCCCCCTTGAGGTATATAATCTGCCCGAACTCGAATAATTATTATAAATTTCCGTTGCGGTCATATTTCCTTTGGTCCATTCTTCAACCGCATCGCCAACTAAATAAACCTCATCCTCAAAGGGAATAATCTCGATACGCGCAGAAGATGATTGCACGTCCTTGATTTCACCGTTAAATACTCCGCTAACATCCAAAAATATACCGCATGTTATCAATGAGACTATCAACAAAACAAAAACGGCTATACCCACTACATAGACTTTTTTTCTCTTTATCATTTAACCCTCTGTTTACAAAGCTGTTGCATATAAAATACAGAATCTGTATTTTGCTATCCTTATTACAAACAATAAGGATAGCAAAATACGCTCAAAATCACACATACTTTATTTTTAAACACACTCTATAATGTCATTTTATAAAAACTAAAAAATTCAGTATGATTTTATTCTGCGTTTAACGCAACAGCTTTAAATAATTATTATAAAACTATTTTTCCATCAGCAGCAAAGGTATAGGACATCGGAATAGTATATCCATTAGGCTCCCATACATAATAGGTTCCGCTGACCCAAACCTTTCCTCCGTAATCAACAAAATAATAGCTTCCGTCAATATAGTTCAAGCCAACTTTTCCGTATGTTCCAAGTTCATAGTAACGGATCTCTTCATTTTCAACAACAAATCCGTCAAGCATTTTTCCATTTTCTCCGAAGATATAAGTTCCTTCGGGAAGAAGTCCGTTTGCCTCCCATACGTGAGTCTTTCCGACAGCAACCTCGCCGTTCTTTCCGTTTGCAAAATAATAATCACCGTCGTTCTCAACAAGTCCGGCCATCTCGGGACGACCCATTACGTAGTAGCAAAGAGTTCCATTCTTATCTACTATACCGTTGAGCATCTTTCCGTCTGCCCCGAACTCGCAATTCGCGTTCTCAAGAGCAATACCGTTAGTTTCCCATACGTATGTCTTACCAATTGCAATCTCGCCGTTCTTTCCGTTTGCAAAATAGTAATCGCCGTCGATCTCGATAAGTCCCGCCATCTTGGGACAGCCCATTACATAGTAGCAAAGAACTCCGTCCTTTTCTACTATACCGTTGAGCATCTTTCCGTCTGCCCCGAACTCGCAATTCGCGTTCTCAAGAGCAATACCGTTGGTTTCCCACACATATG
>JAFQPL010000002.1 GCA_017411785.1 Clostridia bacterium | reverse complement strand
TGGTGGAGACAGCAGAACTCGAATCTGCGACCCCTTGCATGTCAAGCAAGTACTCTAACCAACTGAGCTATGCCTCCGTATTCAACTGTGCTTTATTATACACCCTTTTTTAGCTCTTGTCAATGCTTTTTTTATTTTATATCCCCTAAATCCTTGACTTTTCGTAAAAATTAATATATAATGTATTGTATATAACTATGCTTAAAGGACGAAAAGCTATGGCAAAAAATCTTCTGCGTGAAATTGAGGACAAGCTTCCCAAATTTTCAAAAAGTCAAAAAATAATTTCAAAATATATACTCGAAAATTACGACAAGGCTGCCTATATGACCGCGTCCCGCCTCGGCTCTGCCGTAGGCGTTTCGGAATCAACCGTCGTCCGATTTGCTCTTGAGCTTGGATTTGAGGGCTATCCCGAGTTTCAGCACTCGCTTCAGGAAACGGTACGTATAAAGCTGACCTCCTTTCAGCGAATGGACGTCACCAACAGTCTTATAGGCGACGGCGACCTGCTAAGCAAGGTCCTTAACTCCGATATCGACAAGATAAAACGCACTATCGAGGAAATAGACCGCGAGGCATTTGACAAATCGGTAGACGCGCTCGTAACCGCAAAAAACATATATATAGTGGGACTCGGCTCATCGGCGATCCTCGCAAGCTCGCTCAACCATTCCTTGCGAATGATATTTGACAGCGTAAGGCTTATCGAGGCAAGCTCGGCAGACGAGATATACGCTCAGATAATGAATATTTCCCCCGACGACGCGGTAGTTGCCATGAGCTTTCCGCGATATTCAAAAAAGCTTATTTCGGCTGTAAACTTTGCCAAGGACTCGGGAGCTACGGTCATCGCTCTTACCGACAGCGTATCCTCCCCTATAGCGAGCTTTGCGGACAATCTTCTGGTCGCGCGGAGCGATATGGCGTCCTTTGCCGATTCGCTCATCGCTCCATTAAGCGTCATCAACGCGCTCGTAGTTGCGGTATCGCGCAAAAAGCAGGACGAGCTGAGAGTAAGACTTCAGCAGCTTGAAAAGATATGGGACGAATACAACGTCTACGACACCAACCGTTGAGAGTCGCTTATGAAGGCAAATAAGGTCATAGTAATAGGCGGCGGAGCGGCAGGACTTTTTGCCGCGATAAGCGCGGCTGAGAACGGAGCCGAGGTCACCCTGCTTGAAAAAAACGACCGTTGCGGAAAAAAGCTTCGCATTACGGGCAAGGGCAGATGCAACGTAACCAACGACTGCACTACCGAGGAATTTTTGCAAAACGTTCCGACAAATCCCCGTTTTCTTTACAGCGCGCTCGGAAATTTTGACACACAGGACGTAAAAGCCTTTTTTGAGAGCGAGGGCGTTCCGCTCAAGACCGAGCGCGGCCGCAGAGTTTTCCCCGTTTCCGACAAGGCAGAGGACATAGTAAGGGCTCTCGTGAACGCTTGCCGCGAGCGAGGAGTTGAAATAATAAACGAAAAAGTCCTTTCACTTAAGATAAGCGACGGCAAAATAAGCGGCGTCGTTACATCGGGGGGCGAGCGCTCCGCCGACGCAGTAATAGTTTGCACGGGCGGAAGCTCATACACAAGAACAGGCTCGGACGGAGACGGATACGCCTTTGCGAAGGCGGCGGGGCATACCGTAACGCCGCTGCTTCCCTCTCTTGTGCCGATAGTCTGCGCGGGCAGGCTTTGCCCCTCTCTGCAAGGACTGTCATTAAAAAACGTATCTCTTAAGATAACCGATATCAACACAAAAAAAGAGGTCTACTCGGACTTCGGCGAGATGATGTTCACACATTTCGGAATAACAGGACCCATGGTGCTTTCGGCATCGGCTCACATTCCCGACGTATCGAGAGGATGCTACGAGGCGGAAATAAACCTCAAGCCCGCGCTCGACGAAAAAACGCTCGACGCGCGTATTCTCTCGGACTTCTCAAAATTCTCAAACAAGGACCTTATAAACTCGCTTGACGAGCTTCTTCCCAAAAAGCTTATTCCCGTGGCAGTATCTCTTTCGGGAATAGATCCGAGAAAAAAGGTAAACTCGATAACCCGCGAGGAGCGTCAGTCGCTTGTCGGAGTTATACGCTCTCTGCGCCTGCGGCTTACGGGATTCCGTCCGATCGAGGAAGCGATAATAACCAAGGGCGGAGTTTCGGTAAAGGAGATAGACCCCAAAACGATGCAATCCAAAAAATGCGCAGGGCTTTATTTTGCGGGAGAGGTTCTCGACCTTGACGCCTACACGGGCGGATTCAATTTACAGATAGCGTTTTCCACAGGCAGACTCGCAGGTCAGTTTGCGGCGTGGCAGGAATAAATTTTAAGGAGCTTTACAAAATGACTACAAAAAAAATAATAAACATCGCGATCGACGGTCCGGGAGGTGCGGGAAAAAGCACTATATCCAAGGCGATCGCAAAAAAGCTTGATATACTTTACGTGGACACGGGCGCGCTTTACCGCACGGTAGGTCTTTTCGTAAAATCAAAGGGAGTTGACCCCAAGGACGCCGAGGGTGTGACGGCAATTCTTCCCGAGATATCGCTCGAGGTAAAATACGAAAACGGCGCGCAGGCAGTATATCTTAACGGAGTTAATCACGGCGACGCTATACGCACGCCAGAAATGTCGATGTACGCCTCAAACGTGTCGGCAATTCCCTCGGTACGCGCGTTTTTGCTTGAAACGCAAAAGCAGATAGCAAGGACCAACAGCGTTATAATGGACGGCCGCGACATAGGAACGGTAATACTTCCCAACGCCGACGTAAAAATATTCCTCACAGCTTCTCCCGAATGCAGAGCTATGCGCAGATATAAGGAGCTCTGCGAGAGAGGTCAAAGCGTAAAATACGAGGACGTCCTTAAGGAAATGAACGAGCGTGACGCGCAGGACAGCTCAAGAGCGATAGCGCCCGCAAAGCCCGCCGAGGACGCGATATTCCTCGACAACAGCGAGCTTAACTTTGAGGAAAGCGTAAACGCAATTATCGACATAATAGAGAACAAATGCGGAGGAACACGTTAAGTGAAGAAAGACAAGAGCCGTAAAAAAGCCCCAAAAAGACAGGGTAGCCGCGCCTACAGAATTATCTACGCGCTTCTCTCGGGGATCGTAGGTTTTTTGTTGAATATCAAGGTAATAAACAAGGAAAACGAGCCTGACGAGGGCGGATATATAGTCTGTGCCAATCACGTATCGGCAACCGACCCCATAGTCCTTTGCTATGCCTTCAAAAAAAACCAGGTGCATTTTATGGCAAAAAAGGAGCTTTTCAAAATTCCGTTGCTCGCGCAGCTTATCAAGATCCTCGGAGCTTTTCCCGTTGACCGCTCGGGAAGCGACGTCGGAGCTATTAAAAAGGCTGTCTCTCTTGTTGAGGAAAAGAAATGCATGGGCATCTTTCCGCAGGGACACCGCTACGCAGGCGAGGACCCAAGAAAAACAAAGACCAAGAACGGAGTTGCGCTCATAGCAACAAGGACCGAGGCAGACATAATTCCTTGCTACATCAGAAGAAAGAAAAACAAATTCCGCCTCTTTGGCAGGACCTACGTTATAATAGGTGAGAGGATACCTTTCTCATCCCTCAATTATAACGCCGATGAGAGCGGTGAGTATCTGCGTATAACAGATATAGCCTTTGACAAGATCTGCACGCTCGGAGAAGAATTTGAAGCTCAGATAGCCGAGAAAAAAGCAAAAAAACGCAAAAAAAAGGACGTTAAATAATGATAACCGTTGCAAAAAACGCAGGCTTCTGCTTTGGCGTAAAGCGAGCGGTTGACGAGCTGCAAAAACGTATAGACGAAAAATCGGTCGGCGAACGGATATTCACGCTCGGCTCGCTCATACACAACAACGTATTCAACGAGGGGCTTGTCCGTCAGGGAGTGACCTCTGTCTCTGTTGAGGAGCTGCCAACGCTTGCAAAAAGCGCAAGCGAGGATTCACCGATAACCGTGATAGTTAGGGCTCACGGAATTCCGAGAGAAACCGAGGCGCTGCTAAGATCGCTCTCGGAGGCAAACGAAAGCTTTCGATACGTCGACTGCACCTGCCCCTTCGTAAAAAAGATACACAAGATCGCAGAGGAGCATTCCTCACCCGACAAGGTCCTTCTTCTCTTCGGAAAAAAGGAACATCCAGAGGTGATAGGAATATTAAGCTATTTCGATTACGAAAAGCTTACATTTAACTCTTCGGATGAGCTTGAAGCATTAGCAAAAAAAGGATATTTCGTCAAAATCAACAATAAAATTCCGATTTTGGCGTCTCAAACAACTCAAAATTTGGCAGAATGGGAAAAAAGCCAAGAAATTTTAAAAAAACACTGTACAAATTCGTTAATTTTTGATACAATATGTAGTGTTACGGAAGAAAGACAGAGAGACGCCGAACGGCTCTCAAAGGAGTGCGACGCCATGATAGTCATAGGCGGCAGAGATAGCTCCAACACAGCAAAGCTTTATTCCGTTTGTAAAAGAAATTGCCCCGACACAGTCTGGATCGAAAGAGCCGATGAGCTATCGGGAAATTTAATTTCGT
>JAFQPL010000019.1 GCA_017411785.1 Clostridia bacterium | reverse complement strand
GTCCTCACCCGACATTACCTTTATTGGGGTATCAGAGAGTCTTGTCTTTAAATCTCTTGCCGATGCCGCGTCAGTCATAACGCAGTATTTAGGCATAAAGCGTCGTGCTTGTCGTTCAACGATGTCAACGCTTGATCTTGCGCAAAGACCGTTTATTTTTATGTTTTTCTCTGCCGCAAGCTCAAGTGCCTGTGCTCCGATCGAGCCCGTTGAACCGAGAAGCGTAAGTGATGGGTATTCTGGTCTCATAAAAATCCTTAAATCAAAGTAAATATTTTAACTCCAAATAATTCAACAATACGAAACGTAATATAAAGCAAAATGGCAACAGGAATAACGGAATCGAATCGGTCAAGAAGTCCGCCGTGCCCCGGCATTATTTTTCCAAAATCCTTGATCCCGAATTTGCGCTTTACAGCCGACAGAGTAAGATCTCCTACCTGGGAGACGAAAGATATGAGTATCGCAACCGTTGCCAAAACTATGTAATTCGGTTTCAGTCCGAACATATTCTGAAGCACAACTCCGTAAACAACGTACGCTATCATACAGAACACAATGCCGCCAATGCTTCCTTCAACCGTCTTTTTTGGACTGATATCGGGTATAAGCTTGTGCTTTCCAAGAAAACGTCCCGTAAAGTACGCGAAAATATCCGTAAACCAAGCGCCTACAAAAGTCAGAAGGTATACGTATTTACCGACTCCGTCAAAATCGCGAAGCAAAACAAGAGCAGTATATCCGCCTACGATATAAAAAAGCGTTAAAAAAACTGTAGATGCTTTTTCAATATTGAATTTTTCGCGTGAAAAAAGCGAAACGGTCAAAAGGAATATCGCGGAAACCGCGCAAACAGCAAGGGCGATAAATCCAAAATCAATATTTGTTTTGTGTGTTGAAAGCCTTGCAATAAGCGGCAAAGCTGCTCCGAAAATGCAAAACGGTACCGTCAGGTAGTACTTTTTATGAACTCCCAGACAGCGAAGCATCTCATAAACCGAAATAAGGCTGACAAGAGCCATAAAGATCGGAAAAGCCCAAGTCTGCGAAAAGATCAGAACAGGTATAATTATAGCGCAACCCAGTAAAGAGGATAATATTCTTATTAACATTATGTTAGACCTCCAAATCTTCTTTGCCTTGACATATAAGCATTGATAGCTTTATCGACCTCTTTGCCGTCCATATCGGGCCAAAGCGTGTCTGTAAAATAGAATTCCGAATATGCCGCCTGCCAGATAAGAAAATTAGAAAGACGAAGTTCTCCTGACGTTCTTACGATAAGATCGGGATCCGGACAATCCGCAGTATAAAGCTCTGCGGATATATCAGCTTCAGAAATATTTGATCTTCCGCTTTTTATCAGCTTATTGCACGCGTGAACGATCTCATCTCTTCCTCCGTAATTGAGCGCGACATTCAAATATTTCTTGTTGGCTTTGGTAAGCTCTTCGATCTCGTCAATACGACATCTGAGTTTGTCCGAAAATGCGCTTTTATCCCCTATCGCCTTGAATCTCAATCCGTTTTTCATCATTTCTTTTGAATATGAGGCGAGAGCCGTATAAAGAAGCTCCATAAGCATATCAACTTCTTTTTTGGGGCGTTTCCAATTCTCGGTTGAAAAAGCATATACGGTCACCGCATCTATATCAAGCTCGCCGCATCTTTTTAGAACCCTTTTGAGCGCCTCAGCTCCCGCTTTATGCCCGGCTTCTCTCGGAAGCCCTTTTGCTTTCGCCCATCGTCCGTTGCCATCCATAATAAACGCTATATGGCGTAAGGCTTTTGAAGAATTATTTATATCAGACACAGTAAGTCTCCTTATAAAAACTAAACTAAACAAAAAGTGCCGCGAGCGGCGTTGCAACGCGACGCCGCCTCAAAGCACTTTCGTTGGTGTCAAAGTTTCATTATCTCCGCTTCCTTCTTTGCGGAGATCTCATCGAGCTTCTTGATGTATTTATCGGTAAGATCCTGAACCGCCTTATCAGACTGTTTTGCTTCGTCCTCAGTCATAGCTCCATCTTTCTTTTGCTTCTTTGTATCATCGTTAGCATCGCGGCGTATGTTTCTGATAGCAACCTTTGCATCCTCGCTCTGCTTCTGAACCTGCTTTGCGAGCTCACGTCTGCGTTCCTCTGTTGGCTGAGGGAATACAAGGCGAAGCACCGAGCCGTCGTTGCTGGGTGTGATTCCGACGTCTGAAGAAAGGATCGCCTTCTCCATCGCCTTAAGTGTGGAACGGTCGTAAGGCGTGATAACGATAGTCTTGCTATCGGCGACCTTAATATCTGCCATAGTATTAAGAGGTGTGGGAGAACCGTAATATTCAAAAGTTACCTTAGCGAGAACAGCCGGGTTTGCCTGACCTGCTCTTATAGTTCCTATGTTCTCCTCAAATGCCGCAATTGTTTTTTGCATCTTGCTTTCATAAGCTTTGGTGTCGAGTTTCATCTGTATATCCTCCTGAATTTTATTTTTAGTTATGAATTTCCGTTCCGACCTT
>JAFQPL010000018.1 GCA_017411785.1 Clostridia bacterium | reverse complement strand
CAGCGGGAGCTTCTTCCTCGGCGGGAGCTTCTTCCTCGGCGGGAGCTTCTTCCTCTACGGGAGCTTCTTCCTCTGCGGGAGCTTCTTCCTCTGCGGGAGCTTCCTCCTCTACGGGAACTTCTTCCTCTGCGGGAGCGTCTTCCTCTACGGGAGCTTCTTCCTCGGCGGGAGCTTCTTCCTCTGCGGAAGCTTCCTCCTCTACGGGAGCTTCTTCCTCAGCGGGAGCTTCTTCCTCAGCGGGAGCTTCTTCCTCTGCGGGAGCTTCTTCCTCTACGGGAGCTTCTTCCTCTACGGGAGCCTCTTCCTCTGCAAGAGCTTCTTCCTCTGCAGGAGCTTCTTCCTCTTCTAAGTCATCCGCTTCCCCAAACATTTGCGCCATAAGTATCAGCTGAGTCTCCTGAATAGACTTAAGCGTTTCCTGATATTCCTGATTATTCTTATTAGCCTCTGCTTGAAGCTCAGCTATGTATGCTCGCATCTCCTCGCGTGCCTCAAGCTCAAGCTCAATGCATTTCTTCTCACAAGCAAGCAGCTCGGCTTCGCGAGCTTCCTTTGCCGCAATAGATGCAAGCTTTTCTTCTTTTATCTTCTTGAAATTCTGATCTCTGATAGCATCATCCAATTTGCTAAGCTTTTCAAGTTCTGCAGCAATCTCAGCGTTGTTTGCCAAGAGTCTTCTCTGCGTGCCCTGAAGCCATTTAGCAGAGAAAATAACATAAAGACCTGTCATAATTCCGGAAAGTCCCGCGGTTATAGAACCTGTTATAATGAAAACTTCCCAAACACCTAAATCAAGCAAAACAAACGAGATAATAGTCGGAGCTATCATACATACAGTTGCAAAGAAGATCGTAAACGCTGCCATAATATATGAGAGCACGAAAACAGACTTCTTGGACGGAACGTATTCTCCCGTTTCCACTGCTTTCGAGAGTTTTATCATTGTTTTATACCTTGAAGCATAAACAGCCTTGAAGAGCAAGAATGTAGTTGCCGCAACCGCCGCGATCGCGACTATCGCAATTGCCAAAGGAATTTGTGCACTCATGCCATAATATTCCGCAGGCACTATCGACGGATCAGGCATAGGATCAAAGCGTCCCGCACTGAAGATATAATCAACAAGATCCTCAGCCGCAGAACCGGTGATCTCTGCACTATCATTCAACCAAGGATCAAACAACATATAGCACGCAAGTATCGGACCTACTACCATAAACACTATAGCAAGTATCTGATAAATTATTTTAGTACACTTCTCGTAGCGTGCAAAGCGCTTGATCAAAATTCCGTAGCTCGGTTTTTCATTATCCGAATAAAGCTTATACGCCGTAGCCATGGAAATAGCTATGAATACGATCGGAACGACCCAAAGCGGTAATCCGATACCCATAGTACCAAAAACAGCGATAATATGTAAAACAAGCATTATCGTCAAAAAGATCGTTGCGGTCAAAAAGGAACTTGCCTTGGTTCTGCCTTTTATAGTATTTATTGCAGAATTATAAGCTGAGCTTATTTTTTTCTTTTGCGCATTAACGGCAATCTGCTCGCCACATTCCGGACAAGTAAGCATATCATCGTCAATGAACGCAGAACATTTTGGGCAATTCATAAAAATTATTCTCCTTTGTACTATAAATTTTATGTATGTCAAGTATACACCAAAAAGTCTTAATTTGTCAATAGATTTTTCAAAAAAAGCGCTGCGGTGCAAAAAAAACAAAAAATTTATCAAGTGTTCTCATAAATTTTCAAAAGCACAAAAGCCATTCAAAATCACATTAATTTTGCTTTTTCAGCCTTGCATAATTTCCCATAAGCTTTTTTGTGCCAACACGGTCAAATACGACCTCATAAAGAACGTCATTCCCCATCGGTCTTGCGGAAAGCACCTCTCCGCTACCAAAGGTAGCGTGAATTACTCTGTCCCCCGCAAAAAACACCTGCGCGCTTTCTCTCTGTCCCCCTTGTTGCTTTAATGTTGTTGTTTTGCTCGTTTCGCGCTCGGAAAAATAGACCTTTGTTCCGTAGCTTGACGCAGAATACATATCGTTACTTCTTGGGGACTCGAGAGCATCCTTATATATAAGATGCTCGGGCAACTCTCTTACAAATCTTGAAAGCTCGTTCACCCCTGTTTTTCCGTAAAGCATTCTTGTACGGGTGTGAATCATGTAAAGCATGTCCTTAGCTCTCGTAATAGCAACGTAAGCAAGACGTCGCTCCTCCTCAAGCTCCGCGCTCGTATCAGAACCAAATATTACCTGCGTACCGGGGAAAACACCCTCCTCCATACCGGGAAGAAAAACTATCGGGAATTCAAGACCTTTAGCTGAATGCATAGTCATCAACACTACCGCATCCGCGCTGTCGTCATATCTGTCCACTTCCGCTACAAGAGCGTTTTCCTCCAAAAATCCCACAAGTGTGGGCGAATCGTTTGCCGATTCATATTCCGAAACGCCCGAGACGAATTCGGCAATATTTTCAAGCCTTTCCTTCTCTTCCTCGCCTCCGTCGATAAGCATTTGGCGATATCCGCTCTTATCTATTACGGCGTTTACAAAATTTTCGACCGACATATCCTCGTAAATCAAGGAACGAAAATAAGCAATAAGATCATAAAAGTCCTTAAGCTTTGCAGCGCTTCTCGAAAGAGCTACGTAAGAATCCGCATTCTTCAGGACATCAAAGACCGATATCGAGTTTTCCGCGGCAATTGCGCAAACTCCTTCTATCGTTTTAAGCCCAATTCCTCGCCTTGGCTCGTTAATTATTCTTTTCATCCTTTCGGTATCGGACGGATTAACTATAAACTGAAGATACGCTACGATATCGCGAATCTCCTTTCGGTCGTTAAATCGCAATCCGCCGTACATCCTATAAGGAATTCCGCTCTTGGCAAAGGTACGCTCTATTACGTTTGACTGTGCGTTTGCGCGGTAAAGGACCGCTACGTCGGAATATTTATAGTCACCCTTGGAAACAAGCGATTCAATTTTACCTACAATGTATCTCGCCTCATAATTCTGATCGTCACAGGTACGCAGCGTTATGCGTTCTCCGCCCTTTCTGTCTGTCCAGAGATTTTTATCCTTTCGGTTTACATTGTTAGATATAAGAGCATTCGCGGCATCAAGAATAATACTTGTAGAACGGTAATTCTGCTCAAGCTTTATTACTGCGGTATTTTTAAATCTTCTGTCGAATCCAAGAATATTTTCCACTACAGCTCCGCGGAATTTATATATGCTCTGGTTATCATCCCCTACCACCATTATATTCTTATGTCCGCCCGAAAGCAGAGCTATAAGCTCAAATTGCGCAAGGTTAGTATCCTGAAACTCGTCGACCGAAACATACCTGAACTTGTTTTGGTAATATTCTCTTACTTCCTCGTTCTGTCGGAGCAATAACACCGTTTGCATTATTATATCATCAAAGTCAAGAGCGTTTGATTGCATAAGCGACCTTTGATACTCTGCGTATATTTTTGATATTTTCTTTTTTCGTATATCATCAATAGCAAACTCATTCTCATAAATCTCGGGGGTTATAAGCTTGTCCTTTGCCTTGCTTATCTCGGAAACTACGGTTTTTACAGGTAGAAACTTTTCATCGATATTAAGCGATTTCATAACCGCCGCTATCGCCTTTTTAGAATCATCAGCATCGTATATAGTAAAATTATCACGGTATCCGAGCAATGAACCGTAAGACCGCAAAATTCTTACGCATATAGAATGGAATGTACCCGCCCATATACTTTTTGCGGCGTCCTCGCTGCCAAGCGCGCTCGCAAGACGTTTTTTTATTTCACTCGCTGCCTTGTTGGTAAAAGTAAACGCAAGCATCTGCCACGGAACGCACGGAGCAGATGAAAAACGCAAAAGAAACTCGGCAAGCGCCTCACCCTCAAGTGAGCAAGCAGCCCTCATGCGCTCGATTTCAGTATCACTCAAATCATAAGGAACGTACTCACTGAAATAAGCATTTCCGTATTTTACTATAAACACTATTCTGTTTACAAGCACCGTTGTTTTTCCGCTTCCCGCCCCTGCGAGAATAAGAACCGAGCCTTCTGTCGTATATACTGCGGCGCGTTGCTCGTCATTCAGAAAACTGTAATATTTATCAAACAAACGTCTTTTTAAAGAAAGGTATTCCTTCGCAAGACTATTTTTTTCATTCATCTTTTTTACTGCTATCCTTTTCGTCTTTTTCTTTATCGGCAAATAGCCTTCGTATCTTCTCATTCTGTGCGGCGTTAGTTGCTGTATAACTGTCTTCATCAAAGACGTCATCAAGCTCGTCTTCTGCCGTTGTTATTTCTTTTTTCTTAAAAATATCCGCATCAAAGCCTCTCTCAAGCGGAGCGCAGACCGCCGATAACACAATTGACGCTACAACAAGCGCTCCCCCGACAATAAGCGAGTCGGGCGCCTCAAGCACCATCATAAAGCTATCATCGGAATAAACCGTTGTATATAAATAATTTACAACATACGGCATAAGTCCTGCGGCTATGCCCACCGCCGAGCATATACACAAGACTATTCTGTTAGGAAAGAACACGTTAAATATCCGCTTTATCCTCTCCGCATTCTCACGGTCATCGCTTAAAAAATACGTCATAGCCGTGAAAAGCGACCAAGCGCTTACAGCTGCCGAAAAAACAAACAATACGGCAAATACTATTATCAAAGAAAAGAGAGTCCTTGAAAAAAGAAGATCCGCGCCCGTATTCTCCCCGTTTCCAAACAAGATAACACGCGACATATCCCAGGAATTTGACATCAGATTAAACGCCGACACCTTCTCGCCCCATTCGCCCTCCGCTCTGAATCTGTGCGTTGGCACAAAAAACATTATCAGCGTTACAATTAACGCTATCAAGGGCAATATGTACCGTGTATAAATTAAAATCTTTTTTGCATTGTTTTTCATTATAACAAATGTTCTCCGTTAAAAATCAAAGCTTTTAGGCAAAAGAGAATCAAGCGATTCCTCGATGATCCTTTCACTGTCGCAAAGATATATCAAAAATTCCTTTTTGCAATGCTCCGCCATGACCTGACGGCAAATTCCGCAGGGATAGCAGGGATTCTTATCAGCATATATGGCTATGGCGGAAAAATCCCGCTTTCCGTCAGCTATAGCGTTAAAAAAAGCAACTCTTTCCGCGCAGCAGGTAGCGCCGTAGGATTTATTCTCAACATTAGTGCCGCGGTATATCTCTCCGTCGGAGCATAACAACGCAGCCCCTACCGAAAATTCAGAATAAGGAGAGTAAGAGTGCTTACTTTCCTCCTTGGCGCATTCTATAAGCCTTTCCTTTATACTTTTTTCCATAACGCTCGCCCTCAACATTCTTTTTCTTTTTTAATACCGAGAATACTCTTTACTCTGTCGGCAACAAAATAAAATCCGTCAACAGTACCGTGATTTCGCTTATCACCGAAAGGTGAATATTCAATGTACGGAACATACTCACGGGTATGATCCGTGCTACGCTCAAAGCTTGGATCACATCCGTGGTCTGCCGTAATAATAAGGTTGTCATCCTCTCTCATAAGAGGCAAAAAATCCCCAAGCCAAGCGTCAAAGGTGTTGAGCCCCTTAGCATACGCAACGGCGTCGCGTCTGTGTCCCCAAAGCATATCAAAATCAACAAGATTTGCAAAGCAAAGACCCGAAAAATCCTTTTTTGCATACTCGCTCAAGGCTTTCATTCCCTCTGAATTTGAGTGAGTTCTGCAAGCCTCGGTAAAGCCAACACCCGAAAAAATATCGTATATTTTCCCTATCGAAACCGAATCAAATCCATTTTTCTTCACCGTCTCGGGAAGCAAGTCCTTCGGCGGCTCAAGCGAAAAATCACGTCGGTCCGCTGTCCTGATAAATTTTCCGCATTCAACGGTCTTAAAAGGACGCGCGATAATACGCCCAACGCCCTCGTCGTCCCCTTTGAGCTCACACCGAAGCTCCTTACATATAGCATAAAGCTCATCAAGCGATACTCTATCAATGTGCGCCGCTATCTGAAGAACGCTGTCTGCCGAGGTATAAACTATAAGCGCGTCTCTTTCAATTGACTCAGCACCGTAATCATTTATCACCTGCGTACCCGAATAAGCCTTATTGCAAATGACGTTTCTACCCGATATTCTTTTGACTTTTTCAATTATCTTACTTGGAAATCCATCTTGAAACGTTGGTAAGGGCTTTAGCGAAACGTGACCCGCAAGCTCCCAATGTCCAACGGTCGTATCCTTCCCCGCAGAAAGCTCCCGAAGTCTTGCGACCGATGCTCTGCGCTCACAGTTACAACCGAGAAAGCTAAGTCCGTCTACATCCCCTATTCCGAGTGAACAAAGATTGTCTATTCGTAAAAGCCCTGTATTGTAAAGGCTTTGCAGAGTATGCGCTCCGAGATCACCGAAAAGCTCGGCGTCAGGAGCCTCTCCCGCTCCAAGGCTGTCAAGAACTATAAGAAAAACTCTTTTTTTTATACTCATAACTGTGGCTCAAAACTTGCAATCCGCATCAAAATCAAGCTTCGTCGCAAGATATCTCCTTTTCTGTGAACTGACTTCAAACCTTATCGGGACTTCCCTCCATGTAATAAGAAGCCTCCATATCCGCCATACAAAGCGCAAACGCAAGCGGAAACATCTCAAGCGCTCTGCCAACCTGATTTGCATCCTCGGGACCTGAAAATCCCATATGATAGCGAATGGCAAAGGCTTCGTCTCTCGTAAGCTTAATAAAGCTCGATACGATATATACCGACTTCTCTCCGTGGCCGTAAGGAAGATTGTCCTCGATAGTGTAATACGGAACAGGAACCCAAACTCCGTCCTTTTTAACGTTTCTCATTTCGGTCTTATAAAAATTCGTCTTACAGATATCATGTAGCAAAGCAACTATAGCAAGACTTTCCTCACTGAACTCAAAACCGTATTTTTCGCAAAATTTGGAATGCTTTACATAATCGCAAAGACACTCGTAAACGTTAAGACTATGCTCAAGCAGTCCTCCCTCGTATGAGCCGTGAAAGCGCGTGCTTGCAGGCGCGGTGAAAAAATCAGTCTTTTCCACAATATATTCAAGGAGCTTATCCGCGCCCTCTCTCGTTACAGTTGATTTATATATTTCAATAAACTTTTCCTTTTTAGTCATCACTTTTACTCCTCAAAAATCAAAAATTCTCTTCACCCGAAATTGCTTTTTTGCTGCGAAGATTTATCAAAGCTATATTAAGAACAGCTGCAAAAGCTATAATAAATACAGCAAGATAAAACGACGTAGCTATTCTCGTTACCGTTGAAGCATCTGCCACGCAAAGCTCTCGCTCATAGGTCTTGTACGGCGTTGGAGGAACGTCCGATTCAAACGGCTCATAAAGCCAATCCATTGTAGCGCCAATGCAAAGCGCGCTTCTCTCCAACACCTCGGACTCTATTCCGATATCTCCGCCGTTAAAGGTGACCGCACCTGTGAAAAGCGCGATTCTGGGCTCTTCACCCTCGCTTACAGAAACAGCCACAGGGTACTCGGCGACAGTCTCGGTTCCCTCCTCCTCTGCGGTATGCTTGTAAGAGAGCATCGTTGTATAAGTATATTTTGAATTATCCGTATCAACAGAAATTCCGCTTACTCCCTTAACGGTAACCGTACCTGCCGTAAGCGAAGAAAACGCCTCGTGTTTTTTATTCACCGAAACATCTATGATATCACTTTCCTTTTCGGTAATAACGGTATCCTCAACAGAAAGTCCGTAATGCGAAAGCAATCTTGCGATATTAGGCATCGCATAATTTTCCTTATCTGCCATAATGTAAAGCTTACCGCCTCCATCGACGTAATCCGTAAGCTTATCTACTTCCTCGGCAGAATAATCCTCACTCGGCGAATTCACAATAATAAGCTCTGCGTTTTCAGGAATATCCTCATCCGCGATATCTATAGGATTACTTACAGCGCCCTCCTCTCCGTGTCCCGAAAGGAAATATACGGTAGGAATATTCTCAGCAGTTACGTAAGACACCGCCTCCGCTATTGCTCTGTCAACACACAGACAAACAACGGTTTCGGTTTGCAGGGACTGTGCTATCGCATAGTAATTATCAATAAGCGTTTGCATTTCCGAGCTTAAGCTATCATATACGTTCTGATACTTATAAAGTATGCTCAAGCAATAAGTATATCTTGTTTCAAGCTCCTCCTGCGTCATATAACCGAGCTTCTCGTTGTCGTAAATAAAATACTCCGCCTTATTGATAAATTGCCATCTTTTATCGGTTTCGATTATCATAGCGTAAGACAGATCGGCTTGATCTTTATTGTCAAGGTCATACTTTTCAAGAAAAGCCTTGTCCGTTGCGGAATTTATAACCTTGAGTTTTATATTTTTACTTGACTCCGCTGTACGAAGAATTGCATGATGAAGCTTTAACTCGTTAGTGTACGGGTCGATAAGATAGATCCTTATCTCCTCGTCAAGACCTGAAAGGTATTCCTTTACAGAGCCCGCGGGAGTATAAAGCTTCTCTTTATTAATATCTATCTGCCTTACACTCCACGGTAAAAGCAACGGGAGAATACCGATGCAGAAAAGCAAAACCACGGCAACGGTAGCAAAGGCTTTTTTCTTGCCCTTTTTATACTTGCTTTTCGCTTTACGCTCTCCCTTGGAAATATTACCGCTTCTCCTGTTTTGATTATATGCTCTGACCGAAAGGAAAGAAAACAAAACTGTTCCAAAAAGGAAAAACAATAACGCCGTCCAATCAAAAAGCTCAAAAAGAGCATAGTCAAGCTTTTCAAAAATCGAAAATCCGTTTAATATTTCCGAAAGGACTCCGCCCGCTACAGTTCCAATGGGTAAAAATCGCGTAAGCGGAGAAATTATTCCCAAAGCAAAGCTTGCAAAAATTATTGAATAAACAACAACTGACGCCGACGCAGCTTTTTTAACCTTCAACGCTATCGCAAAGGAAAGGGATATTATAAACGCAGTAAAAAGCGCAAGCATAAATAACGACAGATAAAAGCTTAAAAAATTTATGCTGCAAAGCGTTGCCATAATCGGCGGAACAGCCGCTATAAAGGCTATCGGAAGCAAAAAGACGGTAAACACAGAAATAATTTTTGCAATAGCTATCTGTGCCGCGGTAACGGGTAAGCTATCAAGATAGGACGGCTTCTCTCCGTGTCCGTCCTTTGCCACGGTGGCTACAACCACACCGGGAATTACAACGGCAAAGAAAATCGACGTTAGGGTTATAAGATTTTCAAAGCAAGCTATTTGAGTTCTTCCCTCTCCCTCTGCGGAATTCGAGGAAAGATTTACCGTAAACACCGTTACTATAGCCGCGCACAACACAAGCACGGAAGCAATAACAAGCAAGTTTCTGCTTAAATGCTTAAGCTCTCTTTTATACAAATTGAACATAGATCAAGCCTCCCTTGCACCGTCGGTGAATGCCAAAAAAGTTTTTAGCAAAGCATTTCGATCTCCGTCAAGCTTAAGCTTTATCTGCTCAAGCGACTCCCAAAGAACCAGCTCACCGTCCGACATAATACCTATCTGCGAAGCAAGAGCATCTGCGTCAGAGGTCCTATCGGTTAAAATGATTATAACCTTTTTTTCTCCAAGCATTGAAATAAGATCCTTAATCAGCTCCGCGTCCTCTGCCGAAGCATTGGATATCGGCTCATCAAGAATCAAAACGGAAGGATTACCGACAAGAGCGTTAGCAAACGATAACCGCTTTTTTTCCGTTACTGTAAGCCCCTTTACAAGAGCCTCGCGCTTTTCTGTCAAAAGCAAAAGCTCGAGCGCTTCCTTTATCTGACGGGAACGCTTATCGGGTGACACTCCGCGCATCTTCCCCGTAAAATCAAGCAATTCAAATACCGTCATATCAGCCGGGAAAAAGCAGATCTCAGGAACGTATCCGATTTTTTTCTTTAGCAGCTTGCTTTTTTTATCGTTTGGATCAAGGACCGTATCATTGTATGCAACGATTCCCTCATCAGCCTCATAGCACCCCGCAAGGAGCGCAGCAAGAACCGACTTTCCGTGCCCTTTTTTCCCGAGAATCGCGTAAACGCCCTTCTCTTCTATCGAAAAATTTATTTTATTTAATACTATCTGACCGCCAAATTCTTTTGACAGTCCTTCAACCTTAAGTATACTCATTATCAACTTCCCTCAAGATTCAACGGATTTGTATTTGACTCGATCTTAATTAATTTTTTGGCCGCGTAAACTATAAATATAACATGTACCGCGCAGGAAAGAAGCCAGCTGACAGGATACGCGAAGAAAAGACTCTCCGACGTTTTAAAATGCGCAAACACGGTATGTATCCAAAGAATTCGCAAGCCGCACGTAAATGTCAGAGATATGACCATCGAGGTCACCGACCTGTTAAGAGCGCGCAGGGTTCCGCAAAGAGTATCCATCATTCCGCACAGGAAATAAGTTGGAATTATTATGGAAAATCTCGTTATCGCCGCGGAAAGCGCAACATCGTCTCCCGAAATATAAAGGCTCAAAAAAGGCTTTTGGAATATCATCAGAACAGCACCCATACCGATCCCTATAGCAAGCACTATAAAAATTGAATAGAGCGTAACCTTTTTTACGTTCCTATACTTTTTAGCTCCGACGTTCTGACCGACAAAGGTCAGCGCTACCGAATATATAGCGTGCATTGCTATATAGTGAAAATTCTCAATACTCTGCGTTGCCGCAAAGCCGTCAATAATCCTTCCGCCTGCGCCCGCGGCGTCATCTATAGAATTCATTGCGGTTTGTATAAGAGTATTTGAAAGCGAAAAAAGAGAGCCTTGTATTCCCGATGGAATTCCTATATGAAGCAAGCGTTTAAGCTTTTTTGCGTTCAGCTTCAGACGTTTAAAGGAAAAATGAAGCATTCCCTTAAGCCTCATAAGATATACAAGCGACATTACAGCCGAGGCGTACTGCGAAACTATTGTTGCGAGAGCCACACCCTCGACGTCAAGCTTAAATACCGTCACCAAGAAAATATTAAATACGATATTTATAATTCCCGAAATCGCAAGGAAAATAAGCGGCCGCTTGGAGTCACCCGAGGAACGAAGCATTGCCGCGATGTAGTTATAAAGCAATGAGCCCGGAGTTCCTATAAAAATTATCTGCAGATACCGCGTTGCGTAAGGCAGAAGCTCCGCAGGCGTATTCATCCAACGCAAAAAGGTCTCCGCAAAAAAGAATCCCACCACGGCGATCAGTACACCCGATATAACGGAAAGAATAACCGACGTGTGCAAAACAAGATTTACATCCTTTTCCCTCTTTGCGCCAACGTAATGAGCAACCAACACACCCGCTCCGACAGACAAACCCATAAAAAGTCCCAAAACAAGATTTGTAAGCGCGGAGGTCGATCCTATAGCTCCGACAAGAGGTGCCTCGGAATCCGAGAAAAGATTTACAACGATAAGATCCGCCGCATTATAGAAGCTCTGCAAAAGTCCCGTAAGTATAAGCGGTATTGCGAAAAATATCATTTTTTTCAAAAACGGGCCTTCCGTCATATCAACGAAAGCTTTTTGCTTTTTGTCCCGTTTTTGCTTTTTTATATTAAGTTTTTCCGATTCCTCCTCAAGCAAGGAAGAATCAACAGTATCGTCGCATTTGTTTTTCATAGATAAATTCAGAAGCCTCCAAAAATCGCAAAGAGACGGTTATAAAATCCCATCCCAATATAAATTATACCACAAAAACGGGCAAAGTCAATATATATCAAGATTAAAGATTTGTATATTTTATATCTTAAAATTAACGGTTATACCGATTGACAAAGCATTCCTCATGTGTTATAATATATAGAAATATATACTATTTTTATCTTTTGGCTACGAAAGGATGCTTTTTGTATGTGCGCACAGCTTTTATCAACTCAGCCCTATAAGGGAACACGTGATTTTTACCCCGAGGATATGCAGCTTCGGAATTGGTTTTTCGGACGCATAAGTGAGGCATTACGCCTTGCTTCCTTTGAAGAATACAACGCCCCTATGATCGAATCCCTCGACATATACATTGCAAAAAGCGGTGAGGAGATCGCAAAGGAGCAAACCTATAATTTTGTTGACAGAGGCGGACGTACTCTCGCGATACGCCCCGAGATGACACCTTCAGTCGCTAGAATGGTTGCCGCTAAAATGGGCGAGCTTAACTTCCCACTGAAATGGTTCTCAATTCCCAATATGTACCGTTACGAGCGTCCTCAACGCGGCAGGCTTCGTGAATTCTGGCAATTGAATGTTGACATTTTCGGTTGCGACGGCTATGAGGCGGATCTCGACGTTATCGAAAGCGCGATCCTTGTTCTCCGCTCCTTTAACGCCGATGAAACGATGTTCAAGGTACATATCAATAACAGACGCTTCTTTAACGACGTTATAAGCGCTATCTGCGGTACCGATGCCGATAATTCAAAAAAGGTTTCTAAAATCGTGGACAAGCGCAACAAGATATCCCGCGAGGCATACGAAAAAGAGCTTGCAGAGCTTGGAATAAGTTCTGCTCAGATAGAAAAGATCGACGCCCTTTACTCTATGGACGTAAAATCAGCGTGCGCTCTCTGCCCCGACTCAATAGGCGCAAACGAGCTTCTCTCGCTCTTTGATATGCTTGAGAAGACCGACCTTCTCAAATATTGCGTATTTGACTTTGGTATAATCCGCGGTCTTGACTATTATACGGGAACGGTATTCGAGGTCTTTGATGAGTCCCCCGAAAACAACCGCGCAATGTTCGGCGGCGGAAGATATGACAATCTCGTCGGAATGTTTGCTAAAAACGCAAAGATTTCGGGCGTTGGCTACGGAATGGGTGATGTCACTCTCGAGAATTTTCTCGTTACTCACGGTCTTGTTCCTGACCTTTACGCAAAAGAAGTACGCGTTCTGGTAGCAAGATTCGATGACGTACCCTACGAGAATTATATTTCCGTAGTTGCTTCGTTACGCAATGCAGGAATTCCCGCATCTCTCTATCTCGGATCAAAAAAATTCGGAAAGCAGATAGATTACGCCGTAAAAGGACACTACAGTCACGTTCTTATCATGGGCGGCAGTGAGCTTGAAGCAGGTATCGCGAAAATAAAGGATCTCAACAGTCGCGAAGAGATCGCAGTTGCTATCTCGGATATTCCCTCTGTACTAAAATAATTCTTGGAGTTGATTTATGATATATGCCTTCCTTGCGGACGGCTTTGAGGAGATCGAAGCACTCTGTCCGATTGATATAATGCGCCGCGCAGGACTTACCGTTACCACTGTTGGAATAGGAAAACGTGAGATAGTCGGCGCTCACGGAATTACTGTTTGCGCCGATATTTCCGATTCGGAGCTTTGCTTTGGCGATATCGAGCTTATCTTTCTTCCTGGCGGGATGCCGGGAACAAAAAATCTCGATGCAAGCCAAGCCGTTCACAAAGCTATAGATTTGGCAACCGAGCAAAATGCTTATATTGCCGCAATATGCGCCGCGCCTATGATACTTGGCAAACGCGGTATCCTCAACGGCAAGAACGCCGTTTGTTACCCGGGATTTGAGGCTTATCTCGACGGAGCAGCTGTTTCCGCTGACAAAAAGCTCATTACAGACGGAAAAATCATCACCGCCAAGGGAATGGGTGTAGCCACCGAGCTTGGACTTGAGATTGTACGAGTGCTTTGCGGAAAAGAAAAGAGCGATGCTCTCCGTAAAACGATAATAGCTGAATAATATGCAAGATAATCTTAACACAAAGGCTTTGGCGCGAGCGCATTTTTCTGCTGTACGCGCTTCAATATCCGAGCAGGAGCGAGCAGACAAAAGCAATAAAATCTGCGCTCGCATAGCAACAATGAAGGAGTTTTTGAATTGCGATCTTCTTCTTGCTTACTACCCTATAAAGAGTGAGGCAAGCGTTCTTCCGTTAGTCAAGCTCGCGCTTGAGCTTGGAAAGCCCGTAGCTATGCCGATCTCAATAAAAGAAAGCTACTCCCTTGACTTTCGCATTATAAGCTCGCTTGATGATCTGAAGCTCGGCGCTTACAGTATACCCGAGCCCGACGCTTGTGCGCCACGCACAGCTCCCACAGAAAAATCTCTTTGCATAGTCCCCGCATTAGCCTTTGATATCAACGGCAACCGCCTTGGCTACGGCAAGGGCTTTTATGACAGATTTTTAAGTGAATTTAAAGGCTGTTCTATAGGAATAACCTTCTCTGAGCTTTTATCCGACTCCCTACCGTTCGACGAAAACGACATAACAATCCATACAGTCGTTACCGATAAAATTATACAGAAAGTGTAATAGTAAAATGAAACACGGCTTTAAACCCGCTGATGAAAAGGATACTCGGTTTAGATTCAAAAAAAGACAGGTTACCGAGGATACCGTTGACGGCTCTGAAAAAAGAAAAAGGCATATAAAAATAGTTACTCCCACTCTTCTTGTTTTTACCACCTACGCACTTCTTCTCTTTTCAAAGATCGTAGATATTACCCTTATCAACAGGGAAAATGAATATTACACGGTAGTTATTCTTCAGCTTATGATATTTTTGCTCCCCGGTGCTATCTGGTGCAAATACAGAGGCGAGGGATACGTCCGCGGCCTGAGAATGAGAATACCGCGACCAAGCTCATATCTTCTTATGCTGAGCGGCGCTTTACTTATGATTTCGGGCGGACTTTTGCTAAGCGTTTTATTTGGCGGACTTGAGTCACTCTCCCACAATTTCTCGCTTTACGACACCTTTATTTCAAAAGGCGACGGTTCTGTACCGTCAAACATTTATCTTTTGATAGCATATGCTGTGATCCCCGCTATTTGCGAGGAGTTCGTCTTCAGAGGCATTCTCTGCCGCGAGTATGAAAAAGGCGGCGTAGTGCGTTCCGTTGTTTTTTCCGCACTTTTCTTTGCGATGCTTCATTTCAATTTTGTAAACATTCTGACCTATCTTTTTTCGGGTGTGATTCTGGCTCTCGTGCTTTACGCAAGCCGTTCGCTTTTTGCGGCTATGATAACGCATCTTCTTTACAACGTATTCGGGCTTTTCGGTCAGCGATATATGAACACTCTCTACAGAATTACGGGAAGCGAGACCTTCTTTATATTCATAGTTGCCTTTATCTTTTTGCTTTCCGCGGCTCTCTTTTGCAGACAGGCGGCAAAGCTTTACAAAAAGCACCTATACGACGGAGTTTCCTCAAACTATCGTAAGCCCGTCGCAAAAACGCCTGAGGAAATACGAAAATCCTTCCTCGACGTCATTCTTGAACCGGCAACAATACTTTGTGTTATATTCTACATTGTAGCTTCAATCATATATTTGGTTAAATAATAAAAAAATGAATAAACAGCTCCCTTTCGTCAAATGATTATTACAATAACGAAAAGGAGCTTTTTATTATGAAAACATCGGTACTTATTTTGCTTTCTGCCCTGCTTTTGCTTATAGCACTGCTCAGTATCCTCCCTATTCATAGCGAGAGTCTTATTTACGACGAGGTACTGCGTCTGCACGTTATTGCGAACTCCGATTCAGATGCCGATCAAGAGCTTAAGCTTTTGGTAAGGGACGCAATTTTAGAGGAAACGCAAAAAATTCTCAAAAACGCAAAAAGCAGAGAGGAAGCCGAAAAAATAATTTCCGAGCATTCCGCCCTGCTTGAAAATATAGCCCTTGAAACAGTCAGAAAAAACCGATTTGACTACTCGGTAGCTCTTGAGCTTGGCAGAGAAAAATATCCTACCAAGAATTATGAATCCTGCGCCTTCCCGTCGGGAGAATACCTATCCTTGCGAATAAAAATCGGCGAGGCATCGGGGGAGAATTGGTGGTGCGTTCTCTTTCCTCCGCTATGCCTATCTGCCGCTACAGACAAGGACGCCTTCACTTCGGTAGGTATTACCGATAGCCAATATCAGATCATTACCGAAACCGACAATCCAAAATATAAAATAAGATTTAAGCTTCTTGAGAGCTTTGAGCAGCTTATAAATTAAATAGACTCATTTATCTTTGGTCTAACCGTTCATTCAATCTTTTAGTATGCCTTTTTGTTACAGCGTACACAATAAACCAGATCAACGCAAAGCTTACAATAAAAATACCCGTGAATATCGCTATGGGTATTACCGCATTTTTTAACCAACCGTTTATCAGATAGACCGATATATAATCAACGTAAAGCACTGTTGCTTGAATCAAAATTGCAATAGGCAACGGTAATTTTTCTATTTGATAAACCACCGTAATTCCCGCCGCAAAAAACGCCATAGCCGAAACGAGCAAAATCTGCTTTGCTACCTCCGAAAAGCTAAAGGTATCATAGACTCCGCCCCATTCAAGAGCGAAATACACTACAGCCATAATAATTGGACCAAAGCCAAAGGCAACAAGTCCGCGTTTGCAAAATTCCTTTATATATTTTTTCATTTTTCCTTAAACCTCCGCTTAATCTCCGCAAAGCATCTGCGTGATACGTAATCGCTGTATCCGCACTTGAATTTAACAGTAACTCCGCCGCTGAAATCTGTATTAAACCGTTCTATTGCCCTCTCGTTTGCAAGAGCAGACTTGTTTATTCTTATAAAATACCGAGGAAGCCTTTGCTCTATTTCGTAAAGCCTCGCTCGCACCGTATAAGCCCTTCCGCTCCTATCTATTACCTCACACTTTCCGCCCGAAACGCTTACACACTCTATATCGGAAAAAGCAATAGACCTCATTTCTCCGTCTGCATAAGCTGAGATATCATTTTCACCCGAGTAGCGCCTCACAGTATTTTCAAGCTCATCCGTAAGGCTGCTTCGCCTGTGCGCTACAACTGTAACGGATTCCTCTGACGAGGGATCTATCAACAATTTAAACTTCATTATACCGTACCTCCTTCAACAATTTAATTTTACCGCAAAAAAACCGCAAAAATCAAGACGGATTTGCTAAGCGGTCTTCTTTTTGCGGTTATCGGTATCATTCATCCTGTTCTTTTGCTCTTGAACGCGAGCTGACTCGAGCCATCTTAACCTCGGTTCGAGCCTCAACCTTTGCAACACGAGCTTCTGCTCTTGCCACTCGCGCCTCTCCCTTTGCGGTAATACGCTCCTTCTTTCGCTCTATTCGTTGTTCGCGTCTGCCCAACTCAACATCAGGCGAATCCTCATCTTTAAAATCAGGGAACTTTGCGTCGATCATAGCCTGAGATATATTTTTAAGCTGCGAGCTTAAGGCGGCAAGCGCGCAAGCAAGACTCGCATAGTCAATATCATTTTCTATGTCAAGCTCTGCCCCCTCAACTATTCCGTCAAGCGCCGCTATCACATGCGCTTTGTTTACCTGCCTTATTTCAAGATGCCTGTCATAAAGTCTCGTAAGCTCTTCGCCGTCAAAGCCCTCGACCGAATAAAGCCCGTGTAACAGCCTTTTGATCTCATTTATAGAAAGCGTACTTTTAAGAGTATAGATAGTGAGCATCTGCACTATCTGCTCCTTGTCGTATTTTTTACCCTTAACAGGCGTAATAAGTCCCTCTTTGGAGTAATTATTTATCATCGTTTTGGTAAGCTGTCTGTCATGATAGCGCTCAGAACCATCCTTTAGCCGCTCGGATATAAGATTTATTATCTGATCCACATAAAGATCTATCGTTGGAATATCCTTGCTCTCAAGTTCAGCATCGTTCAACGCATCAGCAACTATAATATTGAGTTCTTTTCTATCCATACCGGTTTTCAACACCTCTTTACGCGATATTAATATCATAATACACCATACGCACCAATATGTCAAGAGCTTTTCATCTAAAAGCACTTGATAAAGAGCCGATTTAGTGATATAATTAGCTTAAGAAGCTTTTGGGAGGTCACATGGCAAGCACTCAAATATACGAAAAAATAGTAAAGGTAAAAAACTCAAAGCAGTACGCAAAGCGTATAAGCGCTATCATGGCATACGCGCTCTATCTTGCGATCTGGATATACGCTGGAATACTTAATCCGCCGCGCTCAATACTTATCTTTTTAGGTGGGCTCCTTTCCTGCGCTCTGATAATTTTACTGACCGCTAAATATTTCTTTTTAGAATATGAATACAGCTTTTTTCACTCGACGCTTTCGATATCGAAAATATACGGAAAACGAACGCGCAAGCTGTTAAATGAAGCTGATATGACCGAACTTATACTTATTGCTCCCGCGACCGAGGAAAACATAGCAAGAGCAGATGCCCTTGAGCCCGAAAAACGTATCATAGCAGTATCAAGCGAGCAAGCAGAAAACATCTGGCTTTGCGTTACGGGCGAAGAGGATGAGCCGCGTATACTTATATTTATAGAAGCAGACGACCGCTCGCTTTCAATACTTAAATCATGCGCTCCGCATGCTTTTGTAAAGAATCTTTGATTTTTAATATCCGTCCCCCTCGCAGCATAAGATTTAATATTGCTTGCGGGGGGGATTTTTATGCAAAATAAAGCCTTAAAAATAAAATTAAGCATATCAGGGATATTTATGATAATAGCCCTTTTTTTAACTCATTCTTACATATCGATCGCAGCCCTTATAGCCGCGGCGCTTCACGAGCTTGGGCATATAACCGCAGCAAAGCTCTGTAAGATACCTCTTGGCGAGCTTAAGCTGGGTATATTCGGAGCAGCGCTTACACCGCAATCATCGTGCTTTTCATACAAAAAAGAAATATTACTTTGCCTTGCGGGCCCTGCAGTAAATCTCTCATCAGCAATTCTTATATACCCATTTATCCATAACGGAAACGGATTTATTTCCCTCTTTTTCAGCGCATCACTGTTTTTAGGCTCATTGAACCTTTTGCCAATAAAGGACTTTGACGGCGGACGCGTGCTTTCTTGTACATTATCATATATTTATTCTCCCGAGATAGCTTGGAGAACGCTAAATATTTTATCGTTTATACTTATCTTTTCGCTCTGGAGTCTTTCGGTTTATCTTCTTTTAAGGCTCTCAAGCTCCCTTTCTCTTTTTATTTTTTCATTGTCGCTTTTCTCAAAAATCTTTATGTCGAATAAAGATGCGATTTAATGCGATTAAGTTAAAAACAAGGAGATTTTAAGAGAAAAGACACCTTTTTCAGGTTTTTTTGAGGAATATTCAAATTATATTGAAAATAATGTCGTTTTTTTTGAATTTTTTTATTAAAATATATTGCATTTTTATTAAATATCTGCTACAATATTGCTTACTGAACTTTTAAAACAAGAGGGGCTTTCACTCATTTTTAAGTCGGGTTCATTACTTTTTTTTGAAGGAGTTTTTATGTGGAATGAACAACAAGCTGGTAGAATTAAAAAATGTCTCGAAGTCGTTTGACGGTGAGATAGTTCTTTCTAATGTAAGCCTTTACATTAACGACAAAGAATTTATTACTCTGCTGGGGCCCTCGGGCTGCGGAAAAACTACTACCCTGCGAATTATAGGCGGATTTGAATCTGCCGACGAGGGTGACGTTATCTTTGACGGTGAGCGCATCAACGATATCCCGCCATATAAGAGAAGCGTTAATACGGTATTCCAGAAATACGCACTCTTTCCTCATCTTAATGTGTACGACAATATCGCGTTCGGATTAAGAGTTGCAAAGGTCAAGGATGCCGAAATAAAGGAGCGCGTATCTGAAATGCTCTCGCTCGTAAATCTGCGCGGATTTGAAAAGCGAAATGTTTCGCTTCTTTCGGGTGGACAGCAGCAGAGAGTTGCCATTGCTCGCGCACTTATAAACAAGCCTAAGGTTCTCCTTTTGGACGAGCCTCTCGGTGCGCTCGATCTAAAGCTTCGTAAGGATATGCAAATCGAGCTTAAAAAGATTCAAAAAGCAACAGGAATAACCTTTGTCTACGTTACTCACGATCAGGAGGAAGCGCTTTCAATGTCCGACACGATAGTCGTTATGGCTAACGGTAAGATCCAACAGATAGGCACTCCCACCGATATATATAACGAGCCTAAAAACGCTTTCGTTGCCGATTTTATAGGCGAATCAAACATTCTTGACGGCGTTATGCTTGATGATTACTCAGTAAAATTTGCAGGACAGGAATTTAAATGCCTTGATTTTGGCTTTAACAAAAATGAGCCTGTTGACGTTGTCGTTCGTCCCGAGGACGTTGACGTCGTTTCGGTTGACAAGGGTATGCTTGTCGGAACTGTAAGCAACGTTACCTTTAAGGGCGATTATTACGAAATAATCGTTGACGTAAAGGGCTTTAAATGGATGCTTGAAACCTCTGACTATGTTGGCGTTGATGAGGTCATAGGCCTTTACATAGAGCCTGACGCAATTCATACTATGAAAAAATCGGAATACTCCAATATGTTTGGAGACTACTCTACCTTTTCCGACGAGATGGAGCATCTTTCGGATATCGTTGAGGAGGAAGTATAATGACGTCTGTGCCTAAAAAAAGCAAGGTGCGCCGTTCTTTGCTTCAGCGTTACGCCGCCGCGCCTCATATAGCTTGGGCGATTCTCTTTATAATTGCCCCTCTTATATTCGTTGCGTATTACGCCTTTACGGATACGGTTGACGGTTCGGTAGTTTTCTCAATAGAAAATTTAAAAACCTTTTTTACGCCTACCTATCTTAAAATTTTTTCGCGTTCCGTAGGTCTTGCGCTTATTTCAACCGTAATATGCCTGCTTCTTGGCTATCCTATTGCCTATTTTATATCAAGGACCAAGCCAAAAACACAACGCTTGCTTATACTCCTGATAATGCTCCCTATGTGGATGAACTTTATCATAAGAACCTACTCCATATCGGAGCTTATCAAGGATACAGGAATAATAAATTCCTTTCTCGGCAAAATCGGAATACCGCAGATGCATATTTACGGAAAGGAAGGAGCGGTCGTTCTCGGTATGGTTTACGACTATCTTCCCTACATGATTCTGCCCATATATTCGGTTATGGCAAAGCTTGATTACCGTCTGGTAGAAGCCGCGGGAGACCTTGGATGCAACAGCTTCAAGGTGATGACCAAGGTAATATTCCCGCTTTCACGCTCGGGCGTTATTTCAGGAATAACTATGGTATTCGTGCCTTCAATAAGCACCTTCTATATTTCTCAAAAGCTCGGCGGACCAAGCACTCTCCTTATCGGTGACGTTATCGAGCAAAGCTATAACGCATCAAACTATCACCTTGCCGCAGCACTTTCCTTTGTGCTTATGGTTATTCTTTTGATAGGCCTTGCGGTAGTAAATAAATATACCGACGACGATAGCGGAGGTATGTTGATATGAAAAAGCTCTCAAAAGTTTATATTGCGTTGATCCTTATATTTCTTTTCGCTCCAATTGCGGTGCTTATAGTATTCTCCTTTAACTCAGGCTCAAGCACGTCTGTTTTCAAAGGCTTTTCACTGCATTGGTATGCGGAGCTGTTTAAAAACGCAGCAATGCTTAATGCCCTTAAAAATTCGCTTATTCTTGCGATCTCGTCAGCGGCTATTTCAACGGTGATCGGAACGGCGGCGGCATTCGGAATTCATCACATGAAGAAAAAATGGCTGCGCCGCTCTGTTATGACGGCAACCAATATCCCCATGATGAATCCCGATATCATAACGGGTATTTCTCTTATGTTCCTTTTCGTTTTCGTAGGAACACTTCTTGGGCTGCAAACAAAGCTCAGCTTCTGGACGATGCTTATCGCCCATATAACATTCTCGCTCCCCTACGTTATACTGAATGTATTACCCAAATTCAGACAGATGGATAAGTCATTGCCCGAAGCGGCCCTTGACCTTGGATGTACACCGTTACAATCCTTCTTTAAGGTTCAGCTCCCCGCAATACTCCCCGGTGTATTTACCGGTATGATAATGGCGTTTACTATGTCGCTTGATGACTTTGTAATAAGCTATTTCACAAGCGGAGTAGACTTCCAAACGCTGCCCATTCTTATATACAGTATGACTAAAAAGGACGTCAAGCCGACAATTTACGCTCTTTCAACAATAATATTCATCGTTATTCTTGTGCTTCTTCTTATCACTAACCGTGAAAGAACGAGCGAGGAGCGACTTGAAGCAAAACGGCTCCGTGAGGAGAAGCGGCTTAGATCGGCAATTGCAAAATCGCAAAAGACAGGCAAGCCTATGCGTGTAAAACGTGTCTCCGAAAGCTCTATTGAGGTTTCACACGGCAGATCTATGAATCTAACAAAAATTATTGCGGTCGTATGCATTCTTGCTATAATTATTTCCACCTGTCTCGTATTCAGTGTTTTCTCAAAAAGGACGATAACACTTAATGTTTACAACTGGGGAGAATACATTTCGGACGGTGCTGAGGGCAGTTACGATACAAATGCGGAATTTGAAAAATACTGCCGCGATGAGCTTGGAATGAACGTTAAAGTAAACTACAACACCTTCTCGTCAAATGAGGACCTTTACGCAAAGCTCTCCTCAAACGCTGTAAGCTATGACGTTATTATTCCCTCTGACTATATGATAGCAAGACTTGCAAGCGAGGGGTATCTGCAGGAGCTTGACTTTAACAACATACCCAACTATGAAAAGTCAATAACCGACGATTTCCGCGGACTCTATTATGACCCCGAAAACAAGTACTCAGTTCCCTACACCTACGGTATGATCGGTGTTATCTACGACGCTTCGCGTGTTAGCGAGGATGACACGGGCAGTTGGGACCTTATGTGGAATGAAAAATACTCCGGTCAGATAGTTCAGTACAACAATTCACGCGATGCGTTCGGTACTGCGTTCTACAAAAACAGTTGGGACGTAAATACAACAGATAAATCTGTTTGGGACAAAGCTCTCGCAGAGCTTCAGCAGCAAAAGCCTCTTCTTAAAAAGCTCGTTATGGACGAGATATACAACATGATGGAAACAGGTGAAGCCATGATAGGCTCTTACTATGCGGGTGACTATCTGACGATGCTTGACAATCAAGCGGATAACGTTGATCTTCAGTTCTACTATCCAGAAAACACCAACCTCTTCGTTGATGCTATGTGTATTCCGACATGCGCGCAAAATAAAACACTTGCTGAAGAATACATAAACTTTATGCTAAGCGATGACACCGCCATTGCAAACGCGGAGTATATCTGCTACGCTTCCCCTCATGCAAACGTATATAACAGCGAAATATACCAAGAGGATATGGGTGAGGATGCAATCTCCATACTCTACCCCGAGGACTTTGATTTTCACGAAAAATACGATGCAAACTGCTATAAGGATCTTCCTCCCGAAATGAAGGAATACCTTAATGCTCTTTGGATCAAATTTGCAACCGAATAAAAGCAATGCAAAAATCCACTCTTTTGAGTGGATTTTTTGCTGCCGTTATTGAAAAAGCTCGAAATTAGTGATATAATAAAGCTACACTTATCAAAAAGGAGCTTAATTTATGTACCGTGAATTATCAAAGCTTATAATATTCAACAATGGCGGAGAGGAAAATATTCTTGCGCGGCTCGGAAAAATATTCAAGGATTTTCACGAGCAGAACGACTCTGCCGACTCTCTGCGTGCTCGAATTTACGCCGAGGTTCGCCGCCTGCTTGAAATAGCCACAAAATACGGATTTGATAACAACCTCTGGCATAATTATCTTACCTTTTTAATAATAACCGATGAAAATCCCCTCTCCCTTACATACGAAAAAGCAGGAAAACAGGACGGAACGGTAAACTCCTTTGCTATTAACGATTTTTGCGTATTCAAGCGCCTTTTTGATTTTGATTTTTCCGAAATTGAATCGGCTCTTGACATTAACTGCTTTACTACACTTTCGAGCTATAAGGCTATTGAAAAGCGCGAGCAGATATTCAACAAGAACGTAAGCGATAAGGTTCGCGCTCTGAGTGCAGAAATCGAAAGCGCTCCAAGCGGTGAAGCTATCTTTGATGCGGTTTGCAGATTTTATCAAGCCTACGGAGTCGGAATGTTCGGTCTTAACAAGGCGTTCAGAGTAGAATGCGACGAGCTTGGCTCGAGCGTTAAGTTTCTGCCGATCACCAATATGGCTCCGGTTCATCTTTCAAGCCTTATAGGCTATGAGCTTCAAAAGAATCTTCTCGTTGAAAACACAGAAGCTTTTGTTGAAGGCAGGGGCGCAAATAACGTGCTTCTTTACGGAGACAGCGGAACGGGTAAATCAACAAGCATCAAGGCTATCGTAAATCAATATTATGACAAGGGTCTTCGAATGATCGAAATATATAAGCATCAGTTCGTTTGCCTTTCCAAAATAATATCCGAAATCAAAAACAGGAACTACCGCTTCATTATTTATATGGATGACCTTTCCTTTGAGGAGCATGAGATAGAATACAAATACCTCAAGGCTCTTATCGAGGGCGGTGTTGAGGTAAAGCCCGACAATATTCTTATCTACGCAACCTCGAACAGACGGCATCTTATAAAGGAAACCTGGAACGACCGTACCGACGCAACGCAGGTTGGCGATATTCACCGTTCGGAAACCATAGAGGAAAAGCTTTCACTTGTAAACAGATTTGGACTTTCTATAGGATATTTCAAGCCCTCGCGGACAGAATTCAACAACATCGTACTTGAGCTTGCAAAACGCTACCCCGAAATAGATATGCCCGAAGAGCAAATTATTGCCGAGGCACAAAAATGGGAAATGCGCAACGGCGGTATTTCAGGAAGAACCGCTCAACAATTTGTAAATCACCTTTGCGGTATAAAAAAATAACACTGGCAGAGTTATCTCAAAAACTCCTGCAAAAAAATTAGCTTTAATTATGAAAAACATAATTAAAGCTAATTTTTTATTTTATGTGTTTATTCTGCGCTAAATAGCTCAGTTCTTTCTTTTGTTCTTAAAAAAATCGGCAAGAATAGCGCTGCATTCCTCCTCAAGAACCCCGCCCTCTATCTCAAAAGCGTGGTTAAAAGGATACGCATTAAAATTTATCACACTTCCGCAACAGCCCGCTTGCATATCGTACGCGCCAAATACTACTCGGGATATTCTGGAATTAACTATCGCTCCTGCGCACATCGGACAAGGCTCAAGCGTTACGTACAACGTACATCCGCTCAATCTCCAATCTCCAAGCTTACGACATGCCTGCTCTATCGCAATTATCTCCGCGTGAGCGATTACGCTTTTTTTGTTTTCCCGCAAATTATAAGCATCAGCAATTACGATTCCCTCACTGTTTACTACAACAGCACCAACGGGAACCTCTCCAAGCTCAGCAGCTTTTTTGGCAAGAGCAAGCGCCTCGCGCATAAATTTTATATCGTTTTCCATACTCATATAATATTAAACGGGAGTTCAACGCCCATAAATAACATAAGTGTTCCAACAATTGAAAACGCACATATCACCAAGTATATGATAACAGTTGGCGCAAAAAATTTTTTAATCTTTTCTTTTACAGTCATATCAAGCTTAAATTCTTCAACGTCAATTCCCACATCATAAAGCCTGCCAAAGCTTCCGTCTGTATCAGGCTGAGGCTGCCTATCCTTTTTAAATATCAAAGCTGCAAGACATATTGCCCCAACCGACAAAACGATAAAATCTATAAGTGTTGCTATCCATTCAGCTCCTGTAAGTATGGGCAAAAACTCCTCCAACACCGTGATTAAATTATTAAAGAAATGCAAAAGCATACACGCCCAGATTGATTTGGTTTTTACATAAATATATCCTAAAATAACGCCCATAAAAACCGTATAAAAAAGCTGCAAGGGATTCTGATGCATAAAGCCAAACAATATAGAGCTTCCGATTATCGCGGTTGTTCTTCCAAACGGAAGAAGCAATCCAAGAACAGCGCCTCTGAAAAGATATTCCTCGCATATCGCCGGAACTATAGCAGTTGAAAAAATAGCCAACACAAAAAGAATCGCAACCTCGCTTATCGGTCTCCCCTCCAAATTCGATGAGGATGATACCATTGTTTGTTCAAACACAGGTGAGACAAGCGTAAATATTTTTGTATTCAAATAGGAAAGCGAAAAATTTATAGCTATCGCCGATATCATAGCGGCAAAAATCCATTTTTGAGGCTTGAATGAAGTATATATAGGCGTCGCAGTGGGAAACGATCTGCACATCCTGCGCAATATGAATGCCGCTCCCGAAAAAGAAATAAAATACGCGACTGCGGACAAAGCCTCATAAATGACCTCCGCCGTAAAATTCAAAGTGAAAAGATTCTTTAAAACGGCATCAAAAAGCGCAACGCCAAATGCGCTGATCGTAAAAAAACCGTAAAAAAGCAACAAAGCAAGCCCTATCTTCGAGCAAGTCTCCGAATAATATTTTTTATTATCCATTGTTTTCTCCTTTCACCGATTTTATTTTCTGTAATAAACATAATGCGCTATAATGGTTCTGTCACGTCCCGATTCTTTATCGTAGCCCGTCAAAACAACTCCGTCCTTTGAGAGAAGCTCCCATATCTGCAGGTTATCTATCTCGGCGCGAAAAAGCACCTTTGAGGAAGCATAAACTATCAAATCGCCCTCGCGGATATTAAATCCGCCCTCTCTGCCAATAACAACATCAACATCGTCTTGCTTTTCGGTTACGTACTTTATATGCTTACCCGCGACCATCTGAGCCATATCCCATCGGCTACGCTTACTGTTCGGATTCTTACTTTTCGTCAGCCTTTTAAAGAACTTGGAAATTCCCATAAATTATATCCTCTTTAAAATTACTGCATCGCACGCGGGAATTACACCGTTAAAGCGTTTATCCGTAACAAGCTCTTTCCATCTTCCAAGGGGTGAATACTCGATCTCGGAATTTGTCGCGTTTGCCAATATATATATACTCTCCCCGTCAAGCTCACGTGTATAAGCGATAAAGCCATCCGCTTCGTCAACGACCTTAAATTCACCCTTTGCGAATAAGTCTCTGTTCTGGGCTCTTATTTCACCGAGTCTGCGATAAAGCGTTAAAAGCTCGTTATCCTCCCGTCCCCAAGGATACGGCATACGGCAGAACGGATCACGGTATCCCTCAAGTCCCGCCTCATCGCCGTAATAGAGCGAAGGAACACCGTAAACAGTATACTGAATAACGGCAGCAAGCTTCATTCGGCGCAACGCCAATTTTCTGTCGGTTTCAGAAAGTCTTTTTACCGCGAGAACAGAACCGTCGTCATCACAGGTCTCATCATCACCCTTGCCAAAAACAGTAAGAGCTCTTTCAGTATCGTGAGTTCCAAGTATATTCATAAGCGAATCGCATACCGTTTTGGGATATGTTGAATATATCGATTGCAGCACGTCACTCAAAAATTCAGAATCTCTGTCGAGCACAAAACGCATTATACCCTTTCTCAAGGGATAATTCATAACACTGTCAAGCTGCGCTCCGCGTAAATATTTTCTGCGCTTCCCGTAGGCTATTTTTTCGGTAGCGTTTTCCCAAACCTCACCTATTATAAGAGCCTCACCGTTGCTCACTTCCTTAACCGTTGCGCAAAATTCGTCCAAAAAGCTGTCCGAAAGCTCGTCGGCAACGTCAAGTCGCCAACCCGCAGCTCCCATTTTTATATATTCCGCGCCAACTCCATCCTTACCTGTGAAGTAACGGCGGCAGCTTTCATTTTCATGATTAAGACGGGGTAATATCTTTATTCCCCACCAAGAATCGTATCTGTCACTGCTTCCTTTAAAGGTGTACCAGCCACGATACTCGGATTTCTCATCGGCGTAAGCTCCTACTCCTCCGTATTCGCCATACCTGTCAAAATAAAGACTGTTATCTCCGGTATGATTAAATACTCCGTCAAGAATTATCTTTATATCAAGCTCATTAGCTTTTTTAATAAGATTCTCAAACGCGGCACGTCCGCCAAACATTGAATCTATCTCGAAATAATTTCCCGTGTCATATTTATGGTTAGAATACGCCTTGAATATCGGATTTAAATAAATAACTCCTACTCCAAGACTCTTCAGATAATCAAGCTTTTCCGCAACACCCCAAAGATTTCCACCGAAAAACATATTATTTTTAACGCTCTCACCCTGATGTTCAACGTACTGCGGTATTCCGTTTTCCCAATCATCGTTGATTATAACGTCATCGCGCTTACCAACATAGCCCTCGCCCTTATAAAAGCGATCAACGAATATCTGATACATAACTCTTCCGCCAAACCACGAAGGCGTAGCAAAGCCCTTACGGTAAACAAGCATCAAAAATCTGCGCTCCGGATATTTTTGCAAAGAAAAGCTTACGTTATTTTCTGTCGTAGTAAAAAGTGTATCTGCTCCGCGCAAGAACAACAGCTCATAAAAGAATAATCCGTCCTCCTCGCCTTCACAAAGCTCCTCTGTATTAACGGTTAAGGTATATGTATCCTTAACCATATCTGTAGAAACAAATTCAAAGGGGTAATCTTTATCTGCCTGCCCATCACGGCATATCCTCATAACAACAGCCGAAGCACCAAGTTTTCTTGGTGCTTCGACGGTAAATACGGGACAATCTCCAAAGGCAAAGCATCCCCTTGCGGACACGTCCACTCCGTCTATTTCTTTTTTTATTGACGGAAGGCTATCCGCCCAGAAGGAATTTCTTATCAGCATTTGGTTTTCCCTGTCTTTTATTCTAATTTATTTTTATTTTATAAGTGGCTTAATGTTCCAGATATTTTCAGCATACTCCTTGATCGAGCGATCCGCCGCAAAGAAGCCCGATGCCGCAATATTCATAAGAGACATCTTGTTCCATTTTGCTTTATCGGCATAATCATTTACTGCCTTTGCGTGAGTCGTACGGTAAGATTCAAAATCAGCAAGGCAAAGATACGGATCTGCAATACCGGGGCCTGTAGTAAGATAATTTGCGATATCCGCAAAGGACTCACCCGCAAAGCCTACGGTAAGCGCATTTACTATACGCTGAAGCTTGGGATTTGCAATATAATACTCCTGAGCATTATATCCGCGCAGCCAAAGATCGTCAACCTCTGCGCTTGTAAGACCGAATATATACATATTATCCTTACCTGCTTCGGCAAGCATCTCTACGTTTGCTCCGTCAAGAGTACCAATGGTCATAGCGCCGTTCATCATAAGCTTCATACAACCTGTTCCGCTTGCTTCCTTACCTGCCATCGAGATCTGCTCGCTTATCTCTGCCGCGGGCACGAGCGCCTCTGCAAGACTTACGTTATAATCCTCAAGGAATACAACGGCAAGCTTCTGACGCGCTATGGGATCGTTCTCGATCTCCTTACCCAAGCAGTAGATAAGATTGATGATCCTCTTTGCGTGGTAATATCCCGACGCAGCCTTTGCTCCAAAGAGGAAGGTTATAGGCTGAACGTCGGCGTTGGGATTATCCTTGATGTCAAGGTAGAGTCCTATAATATTAAGAACATTTAGGAGCTGACGCTTATACTCATGCAAACGCTTTATCTGAACGTCGAACATTGAATGAGTATCGATCACCTTACCCGTCTTCTTATGGATCATATTTGCAAAGTTGATCTTGTTGTTATGCTTGATTGCCCTTACACGCTCAAGAACAGCCGCATCATCTGCATACTTCGCAAAATTGTTAAGCTCTATAGGATTGTGACGGTATCCCGTTCCTATCGTTTCGTCAAGAAGTCCTGCAAGCTCAGGGTTTGAATAGCAGAGCCAACGGCGGTGAGCGATACCGTTAGTTACGTTGCAGAATCTTTCGGGATACATTGCATAGAAATCATGGAATATCGACTTTACAAGAATATCCGAGTGAAGCTTGGATACACCGTTTATGCAATGCGAGCCTATTACGCAAAGGTTAGCCATACGAACCTGTCCGTAACCGATCACGCTCATCTTTGAAATCTTATTCCAGTTACCGGGGAATACATTCCAAGCCTCACGGCAGAAACGCTCATTTATTTCCTTCACAATACTGTAAATTCGGGGGAGCTTCAAACGGAAGAGATCCTCATTCCATGTTTCAAGTGCCTCAGGCATTACGGTGTGGTTGGTATAAGAGCATATCTCGGTTACCATCTTCCAAGCATCGTCCCAATCCATAAAATACTCGTCAACAAGTATTCTCATAAGCTCGGGAATACAAAGAGCGGGATGCGTATCGTTTATATGAATAGCTACCTTATCCGCAAGGTTATCAATTCTGCCGTAAACTGCCATGTGATCGCGAATTATGCTCTGGCAGGATGCCGATACCATGAAATACTGCTGAGAAAGACGCAAAAGCTTTCCTTCGATATGGTTATCGGATGGGTAAAGCACCTTGGAAATAGTTTCTGCGTTTGTACTTTCCTCAACCGCTCTCGCATACTGTCCCTGAGTAAAGAGACTCATGTTAAAGTTCCTTATATCTCTTGCCTTCCAAAGACGAAGCTGGCTTACCGCCGAGCTATCGCCTCCCGATATCATCATATCGTAAGGAACTGCCTCTATGCACTCGGCATTGTCATAGATTACCTCCATATGACCGTCACGCCACTCCTCGCGAACACGTCCGCCCATTTTAACCTGATATACACGGTCGGTTCTCGGAACGAGCCATACCTCTCCGCCCGGGAGCCATACGTCAGGAAGCTCAACCTGCATACCGTCAACTATCATCTGCTTAAAGAATCCATACTCATAGCAAATAGAAAATCCCGTTGCAGGATAATCAAGCGACGCGAGAGAGTCCATAAAGCAAGCAGCAAGTCTTCCGAGACCGCCGTTTCCGAGTCCCGCATCGGGCTCACAGGTGTAAAGCTCGTCAAGAGCAATTCCATACTCCTTTAATGCATCTGCGTATGTTTTGTCAAGTCCAAGATTGCAAAGATTTGTTTTAAGAGAGCGTCCGAGTAAGAACTCCATGCACATATAGTAAACCCTCTTTGAACCAACTGCGTTTACCGCGTGCTTAAAATCATTTCTTTTTGACGAGAGCATATCGCGTATAGTCATCGATACTGCTTTATACATCTGATCCTTTGATGCCTCGTCGGGACTGCAGCCAAAATATCTTGAAAGCTTTGTTTCAATATTTTCTTTTACCTGCGCTTTTGTAAGGTTTTGCTTTTCCATTGGTGTTTTTATCCTTTCTGAATTAAAGCTTGTTACCGTTTATTTAAAATTCACAAGCTCAAATATTACTTTCTTTTTTTCCAAAGCGGAGCATACATTTCAAGATACTTCTCCGCCGAATTCTTCCACGAAAAATCGATATTCATTATCTTCTTTACAAATCTCTCGCGAAGCTGCCAATCGTTCCAAAGGTCTATAGCGGCGTAAGTTCTTTCCTCTAACTCATACGGACTGTAATTAGCAAAGGTAAATCCGTTTCCGCAAAGCTCGCCGTCATTTATCCAATATGGCTTTATCGAATCATAAAGTCCGCCCGTTTCACGAACAACGGGGATCGAGCCGTATCTTGACGCTATCATTTGAGAAAGACCGCAAGGCTCGCTCTTTGACGGCATAAGGAATATATCGCTTGCCGCATAGATTCGCTTTGAGAGGTCTCTGTCATATGTTATAAGCGCTCTCACCTTATCGGGATATGCGCCCTCAAGCCCCTTGAAAAATCCCTCGTAGTGCGCCTCACCTTTACCAAGCAAAACAAGCTGAACGTCTCTCTTGCCCACTACGTTATATATCATCTGGCTTATAATATCAAAGCCTTTATGGGACGCAAGACGGGAAATTATAGCTATCATCGGAACATCAGTGCGTTCAGGCAAGCCAAGCTCTCTTTGAAGAGCAAGCTTGTTTTCATACTTTTTATCAAGCTCGTCCGCTGTGTAATTAACTGCTATCGCGTTGTCCTTTTCAGGCGCGTAATAATTATAATCGATTCCGTTAAGAATACCCAATAGCTTTGAGCGTGAGTCACGCAATATCCTGTCAAGCCCGTGCGCATATTCCGCCGAGCATATCTCATCCGCATATCTGGGGCTTACCGTTGTAACAACATCCGCAGAGGCTATAGCGCCCTTCATAAGATTTATGCAGCCGTCGTACTCAACTGTATTTCTTGCTCTCCAATCAAGCTCAAATACGTCACCGAGTATCGCGAAATCATACTGACCCTGATACTCAATATTGTGTATCGTATAAACGAGCTTCATTCCGTAATAGCCCTCTTTATGCCTATATTTTTGATTGATATAGATGAGCGTGAGAGCGCTTGACCAATCGTGCGCGTGAACTATATCTGGGTAAAATCCGACAAGCTCGGGAAGCGCCGCCGCTACCTTTGAAAAGTAAGCAAAGCGCTCTGCCTCATCATGATATCCGTATAACGCGCCTCTGTTGAAATAATACTCATTATCTACAAAATAATAAGTAACTCCATCCTTAATAAGACTGTATATTCCGCAATATATGCGCCGCCACGAAAGCGATATCTCACCCTCGTAGACCTTACTCATCTGCTCACGCCAATAGGACGATACTGAGCCGTAAAGCGGCATCACCACTCTTACATCAACCTTACCGCCCGATGCCTCTGTTATTGCCGAAGGCAAAGAGCCGAGAACATCGCCAAGACCACCCGTTGCCGCAAAAGGCATTACCTCCGCGCCTACAAATAAAATCTTTTTCATTTTTGTTCTCCTTTATATCATGCTTCCCTTTGAAAGGAAGAACGGTACACTTTCGTGACCCGAAAGATTACGTCCGTCACGTATAACTACGTTTTTATCCGTTATAACGCAATTAAGCGCAGTATCTGTGCCGACATAAGTATCCTGAAGCAATATAGAGTTCTTAACTACTGCTCCTCGGCTTACATGAACACCTCTGAAAATTATTGAATTCTCAACTGTGCCCTCTATACAGCATCCGTCAGCCACCAAAGAATTCTTAACCGTTGACCCACTCTGATAAACGGTAGGCGAGGAGTTACGAAGCTTTGTATATACCATTTTCTCGGGGGCATTGAAAAGCTCGTTTCTTACGTCCGAGGTAAGAAGCTGCATCGACGCTTTATAATAGCTTACAAGGGAGCCTATCTGTAAAAATACTCCGTCGAAATGATAAGCATTTATTCTTGCATGCTCTAAACGGTTTGCAAGCGCCTCAAGATAAAATTTTGTGTATCCGTGCGAAGCCGCATCGTTTATTATATCAAGCAAGAAGGTTCTCTTTGCCACTACAATATTGGTGCTTATTTCAGCCTCATCAAAATTATTAGTGCAGCCTGCAAATTTGATGACCCTACCGTTAACGTCGCACTCTACAACCGTCGCATCCTCCGATGGTAAAACGTCATCCTTGCGTACGGTTCTCGTAATAACCGTTACATCTGCCCCGCTCTTTTCATGCGCGGATATAACGTCCCTAAGATTGACCGAGCAAACACTGTCGCAGTCAGAAAGCACCACGTGATCCTCCGTACATCTCGCAATAAAATTCGTTACGCCCATCAGTGCCTCAAGTCTGGTTGTATAAAGCTTTCCGCCGTTTGCGCTGTTATATGCGGTAATGTATGGGGGCAAAATCCTTATACCGCCCGAACGGCGCGCAAGATCCCAGTCCTTTCCCGTACCTATATGATCCATAAGCGACTGATAATTATTATGTGCTATAACACCTATTTTAGTTACTCCCGAATTTACCATAGCCGAAAGCGGAAAATCTATAAGTCTATAACGGCATCCAAAAGGAATTGACGCAATAGTACGTACACTGGTAAGCTCCGGTACCGAAGAATTGTGAATATTAGAAAATATCAATCCTGCTACTGCCATTGTCTTATGCCTCCTTTAAATCTTTTGCGTTATATATCATTTTTGCATCAGCAAGCTCAGTCCCAACAGGAACATCTATACCTGTTCCTATAACGGTTATTCCCTTCGCATCAGTCCGTGATTTTCCGACCGTCGCGCTTGCGCCTACTGTTACATCGGAATCTATTATCGAATAAGAAACTTTCGCGTTTTCACCGATTATTACGTTATCGAATATAACCGAATCCTCAACGACCGCTCCCGCAAGGACCTTTACTCCCGTTCCAAGTACAGAATTACGTACCGTTCCGTATATTTCACATCCCTCGGTTATGCTGCTGTTATCAATGACCGCATTTTCACCAACGTACTGCGGAGCGTTTGCTGTGTGTCTTGAATAAATTCTCCAGGACTCATCAGCAAGATTAAGCGTCGGATGCGCGCCAAGAAGATCCATATTTGCCTCCCAGAGCGAATCGATCGTTCCCACGTCCTTCCAGTATCCGCTAAAGGAATAAGCGTAAAGACCTTCGCCGTTTGCAAGCATGGCGGGAATAATGTTCTTTCCGAAATCGTTAGAGCTATTCTCGTCCTCCGCATCCTGTATCAAATACTTAGCAAGGCACTCCTTCGAGAATATGTATATTCCCATAGATGCCTTTGTGCTATCAGGGTTTTTAGGCTTCTCGGCAAACTTGAATATTCTGTCCTCGGAGTCAACGCTCATTATGCCAAAGCGACTTGCCTCCTCTATCGGTACGTCAATAACCGCAATAGTACAGTCCGCGCCCTTATCCTTGTGCGCTTTAAGCATTTTATCGTAATCCATTTTGTAAATATGATCACCCGAAAGGATGAGCACATAGTCGGGATCATAGTTATAAATAAACTGTAAGTTCTGGTATATAGCGTTAGCCGTACCCTTATACCAGTCCGCCCCGTTTTTACCTTGATACGGCGGCAAAATCTTTACTCCTCCCTGCGCTCTGTCAAGATCCCAAGGAAGTCCGTTCCCGATATAGTCATTAAGAACGAGCGGTTGATACTGAGTCAGAACTCCAACGGTATCAACGCCTGAATTTATGCAGTTAGACAAAGGAAAATCAATTATTCTGTATTTTCCGCCAAAAGAAACCGCAGGCTTCGCAGTTTTTTCGGTAAGCGCGTAAAGTCGGCTTCCCTGTCCTCCCGCAAGTAACATTGCAACACATTCTTTTTTCTTAAACATAGCATCCTCCATTAAAACGCGAATGGCTTGTCCGCGATTATTTTATAATGATTTTAAAAATATTCAGTGCTTAACCCGTTTATTTGCTTTGCTTTTTCTTCTTTTGCTTAAATTCAAGAATTGATATCGCCATAGGTGGAACTCTCATAGTAAATGAATGCCTGTATCCGTGATATGGCTTTTCCTCGGTGAAAATCATACCTTGATTAACAACTCCGCTGCCGTAGAATCTCGAATCGTCGGAATTGAACACCTCGCTAAAGCTTCCGTCACCGTGTGCTCCGATTCTGAAATGTTCATACGCCGTAGGTGTAAGATTAACCACGATCACAAGATCCTCGCTTTTTGAGCTTCGTCTGAAAATCGCAATATTCTGCTTAAAGCTTGCTTTATCAGTAAAATATATACTTTCATCTGTCGCGTCCTTTTGCCAAAGTGACGTGTGTGACAAATAGAAATTATTAAGCTCAGCGACATATCTTTGAAACTTTTCGTGACTCTCATAATCCAGCAAATACCACTCTGTTTCACGTTCAAAGCTCCATTTTTTGAACGGTGCTATCTCGTTTCCCATGAAAAGAAGCTTTTTTCCACGTAAAGTCATCATAAGTCCGAGAATAGCTCTCGCTCCCGCAAACTTTTGCCAATAGTCGCCTGAGCTTGCATCTATCAACGTACGACCATCTCGATCGCAAGCGGGGTGCGCTACGGCAGCTATCTGATTTCCGCCGCGATTAAGCGCTTCTGTAAACGCAAGACTGTATTTTCCTCTGTTTTCAAAGTCAATCTTTGCATAATCAAAAATAGCTTCCCCGCACTCGTCACATATAACGAAATCAATATCCGCCTTCACCGTATTATAAGAATCCGCGACGATCAAAACGTCAGGAGCTGTTTTTTTGAGTGCTCGCGTCATCTGACGCAAGAAATAAGCCTCTTGGCTGTTAAAAGCATCGGTACAGTTATCCGCTTTGCTATCCAGCAGATCATTGATACCCGACAAGCATATCGCGTCCACGTGATATTCCAACGCCCAGTAAAGTATGTTTGATATAAGAAATCCTCTGACCTCTTTCTTTGAAATATCAAATTGACGGGTTTCGGTATTATCCGCATCACAAGGCCGCTCATAAAGCGGCGCGCCGTCAAATTCAACGAGACTGAATCTTTCCTTAGGGAATCGCGCTATCGGTAAATTTATAAGAACGCCTATGCCCGCCTCGTGCATCTTGTCCACAAACGCTTTAAAGTCTTCAGCCCTTCCATATCTTGAGGTAGGAGCAAAAAAAGCATTCGGCGAATATCCGAGAGACGCGTTGTCGGAATATTCCGCAATAGGTAAAAGTCCAACATGCGTATAGCCCATTTGCTTTAAATACGGAGCCAATTCTCTCGCATAATCTCTATAATTAAGTCGCAAATAGCTTTCATTCTTTTTCCAAGATCCCAAATGGACCTCATATATATTTATCGGGTGTGCTATCGGATTTTTATGAAACGATTTTCTGTAGGAAAGCCAACCGCTATCCTTCCAAAAATATTCTTTTTGAAGCCGAACTATAGAAGAATTGTCGGGTTCGGGCGCTTGCTCGATAGCGTACGGATCAGCCTTATAATGCACCTGACCGCATCCGTAGATCCTGTATTTATATCTGCTTCCCTCTGTTATTCTGCCACAGGAAACAAATATTTCCCATATTCCTTTTTCATGTATTTTTTGTAACGGAGTATCATCCTGCCAACCGTTAAAATCTCCCGTAAGCATGACCTTAACAGCCCTCGGCGCCCATACACGAAAAACATACAAATCCTCTATCTTATGAACACCAAAATATTCCTGCAAGGAATAACAGGTGCCATCCAAAACATCCTGTGGGATCTGCGATTCACGGTCGCACATTATCTCACCTCCATCTGACGTTATTCTCTGTCATCAATCATAGTTGCTGTAAAAAATTATTTCGTCAGGAAAGCACATCCCCAGCTTTTCCCTCGCAATTCTTATTTTAAACTCATCATCGAGCGGGGCGTCAAGCATATACTCCAATCTTTGTATCTCGTTTTTGAGTTCGGCAACGTAGGCTTCCTTTTCCTCCTTTTTTTCCATAGCCTCATTATATCTCATGAGGCTCCACAAAAAATAAACCAAGGAAAAAATCAAAAAAAATATCAAAAAGGCACTTACGGCTATATAGACCTTACTTTTCTTTTTAGAAAAATATTCATTTTTCTTCATTTTCCGCCGTACTCCTTCTTTGCTTTTTTGACGACAAAATCCTCACCTT
>JAFQPL010000017.1 GCA_017411785.1 Clostridia bacterium | reverse complement strand
AAAAGGCGCAAAAGAAAAAGCTTTGCAAAAAGAAAACGCCGTTTTTATGGGGCGTTGCCCCAAACCCCATTCGCTTTTTGAAAAAAGCGAAACAAAAAACTTTTAAACTCGGGCATAGTGACATCAGATTTGAAGCTACATACCCCGACGGCGTAATAAAAAACGCCCGACGATTGACAACAACCGTCGAGCGCACTATTTTTGAAAAATAGCCCTAAAACTTTTTGTAAGAAAAGTTTTTGGCGCTACCTTTTTTCAAAAAGGTAGCAAAAATATTTGACACAAACTAATTTTACTCCTCATCAAGATCGCCGTTGGATTTTTTCTCAAGGAATTCATTCATTGTAATGAGGACCTCACGGGGTTTAGTTCCGTTGGCCTGACCGACGTAGCCTTTTTCTTCCATAAGGTCGATAAGCTTTGCGGCTCTACCGTAGCCTACGCCGAGGCGGCGCTGAAGCAGAGAGGTTGAAATCTTACCCGATTCGATAGCGAGCTTGACTGCTTCCTCGAATTTTGAGTCGCCGTTTGAGGGCGTGGATTCACCCGAATCGTCGCCCATCGCGTCGCCCTTCTTTGCGCCGAGGTTCTTTGCGCTTGCTTCCATGCTCGATATGAAGTCTGCGTTATATTTTGCGGCGGAGTTGTGAGTTTTAACGAAGGTAACTATGTCCTCTACCTCCGAGTCGCTTACAAACGCGCCCTGAACACGCATAGGCTTGCTTGCGCCTACGGGAGCAAAGAGCATATCTCCGCGTCCTATAAGCTTTTCTGCTCCTGCCATATCAAGAATAGTTCTGGAGTCTATCTGCGAAGCAACGGTGCAGGCGATACGTGAGGGTATGTTTGCTTTTATAAGACCTGTGATAACGTCTACCGAGGGACGCTGCGTACCGATTATAATGTGGATACCCGCGGCTCTCGCTTTTTGCGCGAGTCGGCAGATGCAGGATTCGACGTCCTTGCCCGCCGTCATCATGAGGTCGGCAAGCTCGTCTATAATAATTACTATCTGCGGAAGCTTTTCCTTGGTGGGATCGCCCGAAATGCTTTCGTTGTATCCGTCTATGTTACGAACGCCTGCGGTTTCGATAAGCTCAAAGCGGCGCTCCATTTCAACAACTGCCGACGCAAGCGCGCCTGCCGCCTTTTTGGGATCGCTTACTATAGGAGCGTAAAGGTGGGGAATATCGCGGTACATTGCGAATTCTACTTTTTTAGGGTCAATAAGTATAAGCTTTACTTCCTCGGGGCGAGCCTTGTAGAGCAAGCTGATAATTACGCAGTTGATGCAGACCGATTTACCCATACCCGTAGCTCCCGCTATAAGCAGGTGGGGCATTTTTGCTATATCGAAGCAGATGGGGTTACCGCCGATGTCCTTGCCGAGACACGCGGTGACTCGGCTCTTTGACTCGGTAAACTTTGCGCTTTCGATAAGATCGCGCAGATATACGATCTCGGGATGTCTGTTTGGAACCTCTATGCCGACAGCGGGCTTGTTAGGTATAGGCGCTTCTATTCTTACGCCTGATGTTGCTAGGCTCAGCGCGATATCGTCAACGAGGTTCGCTATCGATTTTACCTTTGTTCCTACCTCAGGCTTAAGCTCGTATCTTGTTACCGTGGGACCTCTTGAATAGTTTATCTCGCGGATCTGAACGTTGAAGCTCTTTAGAGTGTCCTTGAGTATTTTTGCGTTTTCCTGAAGCTCTGCCTGAACGTTGGGGTCTGCGGAATTTTTGTTTATTGAAAGCATATCTATAGGCGGGAAGACGTAGGGCAGGGTTATTTCCTCCTGAACGACCTCTTCAGCCTTTTCGGGAGCTATGCTGTTCATGTCTGCGCTTAGCTCGTCACTGCTTATTTCTCCGAGCGAAAGCTCATCCTCGGGCTCCTCTCCTATTCCGTCGAGAAGGTCATCAACAGAGGGGGCTCCGTCTATAAGCTCGTCGCCTCCGAATTCCATTCCGTCCTCGATGCTGCTTGAGTTATTTATCGGAGGAACTATGAGAATATCGTCACCGTCATCCTCCTCTTGCTCGCTTATTCCTATTCCGTCGAGAAGAATATCGTCGCCGTCGGATTTTGCGACGGGGGCTGAGGCTTGCTTTTGCTCCCGAGGGGGCTGAAGCTCCTCGTCATCAAATTCGTATGCCGCGGCGTATGCGCGAGCCTCGCGCTTTTGCTCCGCCAGATGTTCCTTTTGGCGACGTTTTTTTGCTCTTTCGAGTTCCTTTGCGCGAAGCGCCTCCATTCGACGCTCGTCCTCTTCCTCGTCAAACTCCTCTGTTTGAGCGGAAAGCTCTTTGCGACATTGTATTTTGTTGTATATATACCGCGGTGTGAGTCCAATAATAAAGAGAATGACGAATATAAGAAGGATAAAGAGTATAACGAGAGAAATTATTTCCTTGAATGCGAGCATAAAGATATAGGCAAATGAGCCGCCTACGATACCGCCCGATATGAAGTTCCTTTCGTTTGCGGCGTATTCCCATAGGGTAGTGAATTCATAGGAATCGTAGCCTGCCTCCATTGCCTCAAAAATTCCAAAGATGATCCCGAGAATAAAGAATGCCAAGAAGGAAAGAACTGTTTTGCTTACCGTTTTTTTCTGCGCGCTGAGAAATTCCTCAAGTCTTTCGCTTCCCTCGCGTGCGTCGCTCGGACGGTATTTAAAATGAAGTATGCACCAGATGATTCCCGTAAAGAGAAGGATCACGGGCAGAAAATACGCTGCGCCGCCAAAAAGCCCGCAGAAGAGCTGCTGGACAAAAAGACCGACGACTCCCGCGTTATCCTCGTTGCCGATTACCAATATAAAGCAAAGGGCGAGCACTATAGCTAAAAGGATAGATATATAGGGAAGTGCCTTTTGAAAGCCCGAACGCTTGCAGAGCCGTTTTCCTTTTTTTGGTGTGGAGGCAGTCTTTTTTGCCCCCCGAGCCGCTTTTTTT
>JAFQPL010000016.1 GCA_017411785.1 Clostridia bacterium | reverse complement strand
CTGACCGTGACGTTCGAATAGCTTTTCCTTTGCGAGGGAAATATCGGCAAGCTCGTCAGAGGTCAGATAGTCCGTTTTATAATCGCAAAGAACGATATTTCCGTTAGCGTCTATTATAAGAAGGTCGATAACACCCTGTACGAGAAGCTTTTCTTCTTGTAATTTGTTTGACAGCTCTTCTGATCTTGTAAATTCAGACGCGGGCAAAAGCATATTGAAGCGAAGCTCGCGGTAGATCTTTTTAGCTGAGCGTACCGTTCTGTAAAAGTTTGATTTAAAAAACTCTTCAAGCTGTCGAATATTGATAAGCTTTGCCGTTCCTTCGGGTATAAAACGCTCTGAGACAAGGCGGTAAAGCTCATCTCGAACGCTTTTCTCAGCCCTCTCAAAATCGCAGAACTGCATAAACGTGTGAGTTGCAGTGCCTTTTTCAGCGGCGGTCGCTTTTGTTTCTCCCATAAGAAATAGCGGCTTTTCACGAAGCTCGGGAAGCTTTTCGGAATCAAGATTTGATGCTCCGTCGTCGTCAAGAATGTCCGGATAAAGCTTTGATACGGAAAGCTTAGCAGGTAGCTTTTCCGCGTAAGAATAAGGATATATATAATCGAATCTTTCGGCAAATATCTTTCGCGAAGCCTCTGTCTCCTCTTCAAGAGTTTCGGCTTCAAATGAATTTACGTCTGTGTCAAAATATATATCATCGATCGGTTGATTTACGTGAAGCTCAAAGAATTCTTTTTCTTTTGATGCCGCAGAAGCTATCCAATCTACAAAAGAATTTGCGGAAAGTACACTTGATCTGCACTCAAAGCGTGAGGCAAATTTTGCGCTTTCGAGGAGCTTTACGGGATCAGATCGGCTTGATGAAGTTACGAAGAGGCGTTCTCTCGCGCGGGTAAGCGCGACATACAGTATTCTCATCTCCTCCTCGGTCTGCTTGACCTTTATGGCGGTCTCAAGCGCCGCGCGATGAGGGGTGCTTACTCTCGCGAACCCGGTGTCGTCGATAGGCATCAATGCAACGCCTACCGTCGGGTCAAATATGAGGCTCTTTTTAAAATCATCTCTGTTGAATGCTTTTCCGCATCCAACAACGAATACTGCGGGAAATTCAAGACCTTTTGACTTATGGATAGTAAGAAGAGTTACGGCTCCGTCGGGAGATATAACATTTGGCGCTTCCACTCGTCCGTTGGTTTCTATTATTCCGTTTATGTATTTGATAAATCCCGAAAGCCCGCCGCTTTGCGTTGAGGAATAAGATCTCGCGTATTCGTAAAAACGGCGAAGATTTGCTGAGATCTGCGCTTGGCTTCTCTTTGAATTAGGGTCTGATAGTGTCATAATGGCGAAATCCCTATAAAGCACACGAACAAAGCGGTCAACAGGCAGTTCTCGCGCGTCTATTCTCAAATTCTTTATGCTTTCAATGAATCCAACGCATTTTGCGGTCAGCGCATCGTTAAAATTACCGTTTGCGTAAGCTTCTGTCTCGTCGAAAAGAGAAGAAGAGCTGTCTTTCGCGCTTTTGCGGATCTTTATCAGGTCATCCATTGAGAACCCGAAGAAAGGGGATCGCATAATGGCGGCAAGCGGGATATCCTTTTGCGGATTGTCGATAGCCGTTACGAGCGCGAGAGTCAAAAGGATCTCGGAATTTCCAAAAAAGTCCTTTGCGGACTCGTCTACGGTTTCAATACCGTCGGAGTTGAGCATATCCGAGATAAGATTCAAAAGCGAGCGGCTTCGGCAAAGAACGGCAATATCCGATTTTTTGAACGGAGATCCGTCGTTTTTCTTTTCCGAAAACAGCAAACGCTTGATCTCATTTACCGTGTAAAGAACTTCCAACGAGTTTCCGTCATCATCTTTTTTGCTGCTAAAAAGAGATATCTGAACAGGAGCTGAGCCTGTATCTTTTTTGCCGCATCTAAGATCGTCTTCAGGTCTGTAGCCAACAACTCCACTGGCGGGAACGAGCGTATGCGAGCTTACTTCGTTGACAAAATCTATTATGGTTCTATCGCATCTGAAGTTTTCCGACATAAACAGAGATGCAGACCTTGTAGCGTCTGATTCGGGAGTCCCGAGATCAGGCATTTTTTTGCGCATATTGCCAAATATCGACGGCTCAGCCCCTCTGAAACCGTAAATGCTTTGTTTTATGTCGCCGACTGTAAACGCGACACCCACATTTGATATGGCTGAGAATATTTCGTCCTGAACGGGATCAACGTCCTGATATTCGTCGATATATACAGCTTTATACTTCTCACGAAGGGCAAGCGCTACATCTGTCGGACTGCCGTCATTTTCTACGAGTAATTTGTGAGCGAGAGCTTTTACGTCGGAAAATTCACATACTCTGCGAAGCTGTTTTTCTTTTGCGTATTCACGTCTGAAGTCTCCAATTACCGCCGCGAGGGTATAAAGCTCCGCCGCGGTTCGGCGCGCGAGCTGAGAGATGCCGTCGGGGCAAACGGAGAAATATTTTTCCGTAAGCTTTTGTATATTGGTCTTTATCTTTCCGCGAAGCTCTTTATATCCCTCTGTATACTCGGTCTTGCTTTTTCCAAGTGCTTTAAGACCGATAGGAGAATAAGAGTAAAGCACGTCGCGCGTTTTTTCGTAAGAAACGTCAAGAGCTGCGAGCGCGGCTCTGCAGATATCAAGATCTGACGAGAATGCCGGAACGTAATTTTTATCGGCAACGCCACCATCGGATATATCGTTTATGGCTTGTTCAAGAATTCTTGAATAATATTCAAGTGTTTCTTTGACGTGCGTTTTTATTATTTTTCCGTAATGAGTGTCGAAAAACTCAACGTCCGCTTCACCCATCAGCCGATCCGCGTTGGATTTGGTCAATTCATCGGGATTCGGAACGGACTCAAGCGACATCGCGTAATCTATAAGCGTTTCAACCATCGTTCCCTCGCCGCGAGTATTGCCAAAGTTTTCTGCGAATTTTGGGAAATCAAGTCCATCGTCGCTTTTTGCGTACCACGAGTCTATAACGTAATTCATAACCGTGAGCGCGAGAGTTTTGAGCTCTGTATCATCCGCAAGTCTGAAATCGGGGGGAAGCGGTGAGCCGTCAGGCAAGGAAAGACGCTCAAAATTTGCTTTTACAATGTTAAGGCAAAAGGAATCGATAGTAGAGATGTCCGCGCTTCCCAAAAGAACCGTTTGTCTTGTGAGATGAGCGTTTGTCGGGTCATTCGCAAGAGCGGAGGTAAGCGCGGACGAGATCCTTTCTCGAAGCTCAGCCGCGGCAGCTCTTGTAAACGTAACGATGAGCATCTCGTCAAGGGATAGCGGATCGTCTTTTGACGTGATAGATTCTATTATTCTTTGAGTAAGAGTTGCCGTTTTGCCCGATCCCGCTGCAGCTGAAAGGAGAACGGACCTGTCTCGGGTATTTATAGCGATCGCTTGAGCCGGGGTTGGAATAAAAGCCATTGATCTTTATCCTTTCTTAATTATATGTTTTTTCGGGATTTCTGCAAACACTTGCCATCTTGCAGTATTTGCAGGGCGAATCCTCTCCGCTGAGAGGCTTGGCGGAT
>JAFQPL010000001.1 GCA_017411785.1 Clostridia bacterium | reverse complement strand
TCTCACATGGATTAAATATTCTTGGCGGAAGCTTGGTCTTCTTCAAGCCTCTGCTTACCACCATTCTTCCATCATAAACACCTGCGGTGTATTTAGGAAAAAGTCCCTGCCCGGGGGCAAAAACTCCTTTTCCAAAGAAGCTCCACTGCCCACCGTGAGCGTGACCGCTGAACACAATGTCTATCGGGAGCTGCTTTATATATTTTTCAAAATATTCGGGATGATGAGAAATCAACACCTTGGGCTCGTTAAGCTCAGCATATCTGCTCAAAAAATCCAAGCAAGGCTCGCCATTATCATTGACAAGCCCCGAAGCAAGACCTCCGAATGCGATCCCGTCATATATTTCATAAGAATCAAGCAAAAATCTGACACCCGAATTTTTTATTACATTCATCGCATCATCCGAATATCGGTGCCCCCTGCCTCGAAAAGATTTAACGCCCTTTAATTCAGAATGCGCCGCACCGTCCTCATGGTTTCCCGTACAATAAAAGCTTGGAGCAATTTTTGCGACCTCCTCAAGAAACGGAAATATCTTTTTATTCCTTTCCGAATGACTGCCGTCAAGTGCCTCAAAAATATCTCCTCCAAGTAAAATATAATCAGGCTTTGCCTCTTTTAACAGTGCAAGAGGAGCTTTGTAGTCCTGAGCGTGCAGATCGCTTACAAGCGCAAATCTTAAATCGCGGGAAAATGCCTTGGATTCTATTTTGTAAAACGTATTTTTCATACCTGACCCTATATCCTACTTTTATATTTTAGCATACTCAAGAAAAAAAGTCAATAACATCTCCTCCCCGCGAGCTTAGCAAAAGCTCCTTATCCACAATGCCATTTTGAGAATAAAGCCAAAGCTTAACATAAAGCGCGATCGGAGCAATATTGGGTATCGGAATTATCGAAAGAGAATCAAACTCTTTAGTGCTTTGATATTGCGCGCCACCGTAGGCTCCCGCAAGAAATACGCTTATACCGCGCTCCCTTGCGCTAAAATAAAAGCGTCTTGCCTGCTCGGATGCCGTATCCACAGTACCCGAATGATAGGAATCGACCAAAACATATTCTATACCGTCAAGCGACGGATAAGTCATTCCGACATGCGAGGATATCAAAAGTATCCTTTCCGCCATTGCTGAAAATTCCTTCATTACAGGCGCAGAAATGGTATCAGGCTTTTCGGTAAAATCAGTATTCTTCACAAAATCACCGCTTTCATCAAAAAAACCGTAATACGCGCCTCGTGCAGAACGCAAAGAATCGGAAAAAGCATCGTGAGAGAGCAAGCGAGAGGCTCGATGAAGTACAGTTTTATTGTCATCTGAATTTTTATAAGCCGCAAAAACACCCTTCTCACTTTTTAATTTTATCAATGAGATAGCTGAATGAAGATTATAAAGCCCATTTGCTCTGGTATCAGAAAGTGGGTAATTACTTGAAATAAGGCATATAGGGTTGCAGCTATTTCCGAAAAAATAACCAAGAGCCGCGGCAGTATATTGCAAGGTATCGGTACCGTGAGCTATTACTATTCCGTCAAAGCCGTTTGCCCGGGCAATAGTATTTATAAGCGAGGATATCTCTAACCCCGTATTATTTTCGCTAAGCACAGAATACGGAGAAATAACATCAAAATCAAAATCGATCGGATACTTTTTTGAATATTCGTCAATCAAAGCATACGGCATTTTTGCATTAAGACTAATAATATCTCCGTTGTATGCACTGCCTATAGTTCCGCCTGTGAAAACAAAAAGTATTTTCATAAACGCCTCCAAGCCCAACCATAAATACTATATAAGATTATAACATTTTTATCATTCCTTGTCAAGAAAAAGGACAGAGCGCTCAAAAACATCTCTATCCTTTGTTGGTTCTATTAAAATTTACTTAAGATTCCATCTGCTTTCCGAGGAAAATCGCCGCTGTACTTACAAGCTTTGCCTCTGTTTCATAAGCACTGTCACTTTCCTCACGCGGTTTTCCGCACATAGAAAGAGAAATTACACATCCTATTACGTCCCCCTCAGTTATAATTGGCATTGCGCAGCTCACAAAATGGGATGACTGTGTATCCAACGGATAAATCAAATCATCTCCGTTCTTATAGCGATATAAGCCCCTCGCCTCCATTATATTCTCGATTTCTCGGCTCAACGAATGCTCAAGATATTCTTTTTTTGAAACGCCTGACACCGCTATTACTGCATCTCTGTCGCAGATCAACACCTCAAGATTTGCTGTCCTGAACAATGTTTCGGCATATTGAGCTGCAAAGGCGGTGATCTCACCTATCGGAGAATATTTTTTAAAAATAACCTCGCCTTCTCTGTTAGTATATATCTCAAGAGGATCGCCCTCGCGGATACGCATCGTTCGGCGTATTTCCTTTGGAATAACGACACGGCCAAGGTCGTCTATTCTACGCACTATTCCTGTTGCTTTCATTTTATATAAAAATCTCCTTGATTTACAGATTTGTACTGTTAGTATCTGCAAAACAAGGGGATTTATACTTATTTCTTCAATTTATCAAGCTCTTTTAAGAAGGTATCTATGTCCTTAAACTCTCTGTATACCGACGCAAATCTTACGTACGCTACATCGTCGGTTTCCTTGAGCTTATACATAACAATTTCACCAAGCTCGTTGGTAGTTATCTCGTTACGCAAAGAATTCTGCAATTCGCTTTCGATCTCATTAACTATCTCATTTGGATCAACAGGTCGCTTATAGCACGCCTTTGCAACACCGTTCAAAAGCTTACTGCGGTCAAAAAGCTCTTTGGAACCGTCCTTTTTTATAACAAATATTTGAACAGTTTCTATTATTTCATAAGTAGTATATCTTTTAAGGCACGCGAGACACTCCCTGCGCCTCTTTATACTGTTTCCCTCCTCTATATGACGGGAATCGATTACCTTACTTTCTGCAAATCCGCATACGGGACATCTCATAGAATATCTCCTTGATATAAATATTTATACACTATCTATCCGATATTATATCACACACATTCAAAAAAGTAAAGCCTTTCAGGAAAAAATTTCATTTCTCATATCATTTAAAACTTCTGCAAGATGCGTTGAACTGACCTCGTTATCAGCAAGAATTTCAAACCTTTCTTTCGATTCCGAAAAATCGTTCCCGAGACGTTCAAAGGCACTTTCTCCGTTCTCGATGTAAATGCAGTAAAACTCATTTGTTCTGACGTTAATCTTTACAAATAGATATTCTGAGCTGTTTTTTGTTTTCAAATTTAAAATTTCTGCGTTAATCTGTTTCATAAAAGCCTCCTTAATTGTTTTTGATTTCCGCTGTCTATATTGTAATACATCTTTTTGACTTCAATCGATTAAGATTTTTAGGGGGTTAACTCAGAAAAATACAACCACTTGTTATTTTTTCTGTAACGGAAACTATTTTTTGAATAAAATTTCGCTAACGCAGAATATTTATTCGCTTTTTTGTATTTTTTGACTATTTCTGTTAAAAAGCATTTTCCATATTTTTACTTTCCAAAATTTATTTCTTGAAGTTACTAAATTTTTTTGCTATAATAATAACTGAAGATCTCGATTTTAACACTATATAAAAAAATACCAATGCAAAAATATTTTTTAATAAAAATTCAAGATTGGAGCAAATATTATGAATATTCTATGCATTTCCCGCCTTTCACGGCTTATTTTACACTATGGGCTGTTTGCAGTTATCGCTCATTCTCTTTTTATATTGCTATATGCTCGGCTATCTTCACCGCTTACGCCGCTCTACGCCTTCTCAACCTATTTCCCTATGATAGAGCATTCAATCGTAAGCTTTATATGTGTTCTGCTTGGTTCATTACTTTTCTTTTACATATCAAAAAAAGAAGCAACGCAAAAATAAACGTTGCTTCTTTTTTATCTGACTCTGCCTGTAAGCCGGGTTCTGTCGTGAACGGTCATCTATCTTTGCTTTGCGTCACCGCAAAGCTCCAAGGCGCAAGCCTTGTGCCACCCGCGGATATACGTCGGGCAAACAATCCGCATACGGTGTTGCTTCGGATAAGGTTTACAGCAAATCTACGTTACCGTAGAAGTGGGTGAGCTCTTACCTCGCCTTTCCATCCTTACCTGTTATCAACAGGCGGTTTATTTCTGTTGCACTTTCTCGGGAGTCGCCTCCGACTGACGTTATCAGTTATCCTGCCCTATGAAGCCCGGACTTTCCTCACGGTAATACCTTTCGGCAACATACCGCGCGACCGTTTAGCTGAGTACTCGTTTATTATATCACAAAATAAAAATTATGTCAAGGAATCCTTATCCTGAATCTTAATCAACGGTATTCTGCTTATGCCTACCGCAGCAATCACCGTTATTATGATTTCGGGGATCATATACAATCCGTTATAGAACACCGAATATACGAAAGCCAATCCCTGACCGCTGAAGCTATCAAGAATCCATCCGCCTACCGAATAGAAATTTTCCTGAGAGAAAAACCACTCCGCCCAAGCTCCATAAAAAATAAAGCCTGAAATTATATGCGCCACGTATCTCAAAAGCAAGGCAAGCGCCGTTCCGAGCGCTAACGCAAGAGTTTTGTTTTTAATCTTCTTTCTGAAAACGCCTCCGAAGCCAAGCACGGTATAAGCCACAAGATAATCTATTATCAAGATAGCAACAGCGACTCCGTATCCCATAAAATCATCACTGTTAGGCGTAAAAAGAGCCATTATAGTTGAGCCCTTTCCCAAATAAAGATCCATAACTATTTGAATCAAGGAATATACGCCTGCCGAAAAGAGTCCCCACTTTATTCCGTACATATACGAAATAAGAACTATCGGCAGCATACTTGCAACCGTAAAGCCTCCACCGAATGGAAGATTAAGAAAAGGTATGAGCGCGCACACCATCGCGAGAATTGCCGCAAGGGCAAGCATCACTGCCGAAGTCGTAAGCCTCTGCGTGTTAAATTTTGTTTGATTCATATACCAAACACCTCCGAAAATAAATTTAAAAGACCGCACGAAATCTCCGTGCGGTCAAAATTCTCATTTTCGGCATCTGCAGCCACCAAATTTGAAGCAATCTCCCTACGCCGGTATTATCCGTATCAGGTTAAAGGGTTTGACTCTCGTCATCTCAGCCAAAACAGGCACCCCTGATCTCTATGCGATTTTTCGTTGTTATTATACACCGATTTTACGCGTTTGTCAATAGCTTTTAATAATAAAAATTTACCCCTGCTCTTTTTATATCAACAGTGGCTAAAAGCTTTTCGTCAACCGTTATTTTATCCTTATATTCCTTCAAATAATCGCCGAGAAGCTCATCAACAAGCTCTTCCATAAAAATGTAAGTTCCCGTTTTAGTGCTTATAAATATATCCTCGTTTTCCTCACGTGAATAGGCGTCATCGTCAAGCTCATAACGCATGACTATGTGAATACCAAACTCAGTCGGTATCTTTTTTACCTCTCCGATCTCCATATCAAAGACCTCGTCTACCACATCAACTGCCTCGTAATTCATAGACCTTGAAACGTAATATCCATCGGGATAATCTTCCAAGCTATCCTTGCTTCCGTGCTCCTTTACGATAGCGTCAAACCCAACAAAATCGCCTTTTTCCGCCTCTGCAAGAATCGCGTTAGCATCGGAATCGAGGATCTGCATTTCCTTACTTCCGTCCTCGTAATAACGGACCAGAGGCTCTCCATCGGAATCAAGCAGCTGCTTGGTTGCCGCGCCATCTTTCTTATAAGCTATGCGCTCCTTGCCGTCCGAATCGGTATAAACATATATTCTATCCCCGTTTTTATCGGTAGCATAGCTTCCGTCAGAATTAAGCTTTGCGGTTTTTGAGGTATCATATGATATCTTTGAGTTATCCTCTCGGTAATATATCCTGTCCCCATTCTCGTCCTCATCATAAAGGAACTCATATCCGTAAAGAAAAACCTGCTTAAATCTCGCATAATTTTCTACGTAATACTCATCTATCAATGTCTTTCCGACCTTACTTCCGTTTTTACCGAAAAGATGCTCTGAAAGGTAGGAAATCTTTGCTTCTATAATATATGCCTCACGCAAAATATCATAATTCGCTCCATACTCGGCAAGCGTTGCGTTAAACGCCGTTTTTGAGCCGTTAGCCTCATTTTTTACCAGATCCTCAAGCTCCGCATCAATCTCCTCTATATAGAAATCGGGAAGCTTAAGTCCCAGCTCATCAAATGCCGCTATTGCGGCAAGAGAGCTCTTTGCGTTATCAAGAACTAACTCGGTGTAATGGGTATTGTAGGTCTTTCGGTTTTCTACGTCTATCCAAGTTTCCCAAAAATTCTCATCCTTTCCCGTCTCGCCAAGATAAGCTGAGGAGCAAAGCATGCCCTTCATTCGAGATAAATAAAGCTCAAAAAGATTTACCGAAAACTCTGTCTTGTCAAGCTTCATCAATGGCTTTCCCTTTCCCGCGCAAGAAGCAAGCGAGCAAATAAGCATCGCAATGACCGTAACGCAGCACAAGATCTTCTTTAAAATTCCAAAGGCTTTCATCATTATTCCCCTTATACATCTGTTTATAATTATAACTCTCCGTTATCCAAAAGCGCCTTTATTCGCAAAAAATCCTCAAAAAGACTTAAAAGGATCTCGGGAGCGTTTTCGCCGTTCTTCTTTTTCAAAAGAACGCAGATATTCTCTGTTCCCGTCATTCTTATTCTTCCTCTAAAGGCGGCGGACGCCGATATTTCTGCCCAAACGTCGTATTCAAATTTCGCAGGGTATATTCTTATTTCTCCCGACTCCTCTAATACGTTGGTTATCAGGCATTTTTTTGCCGAAGCTCGAACAAGTGCAACCGTCAGCAAATTGAGTGTTGCTTGCGGAGGCTCTCCGAAACGGTCTATCATCTCATCAAGGACGTCCTCTCTGTCCTCTTGAGATCCTATCATAGCTATTCGCTTATAAAGCCCCATTCGCTGAGCTGCAAACGGCACATATTTTTCCGATATAAAGGCATCGCACCTAAGCGAAAGAGTGCAATCTACAGTCTCGGGCAGACTTTCACCCTTTTCCTCAAGCACTGCCTCATTAAGAAGCTTTATATAAAGCTCATATCCGATCGCATCAAGATGCCCGTGCTGCTCCGCTCCGAGAAGATTTCCCGCGCCCCTTATCTCAAGATCGCGGATAGCTATCTTAAAGCCCGCACCAAACTCGGCATAATCTCTTATTGCCTCAAGTCTTTTTGTTGCGGTTTCTCCTATGGCTCTGTCTCTTGGAAAGGTAAAATACGCGTAAGCACGCCTTGACGATCGTCCCACTCTTCCCCTTATCTGATGAAGCTGAGAAAGTCCGAGTCTGTGAGCGTTTTCAACTATGAGCGTATTCGCCATCGGAACATCTACGCCCGTCTCGATTATAGTTGTTGAAACGAGTATATCAATATTTCCCGAAAGCATATCGCTCCAAATATCCTCAAGCTCATCCTTATCCATCTTTCCGTGAGCTACCGTTATCCTTGCCTCAGGTATTGCCTTTGCGATTTTTGCGGCACAGCTGTCAATGCTCTCTACAAAATTATAAAGGTAGAAAACCTGACCTCCGCGTCTCAGCTCACGTCGTATTGCTTCTGTTATAATAAGCTCATCGTAATCAAGGACATAGGTCTGCACGGGAAGTCTGTCTCCCGGAGCCTCATCAAGCACCGATATATCGCGAATTCCGCTTAACGCCATATTGAGCGTTCTCGGTATAGGCGTTGCGGTAAGCGTGAGTACGTCCACATTATGAGATATCTGCTTTAGCTTTTCCTTTTGAGAAACTCCAAATCGTTGTTCCTCGTCTACAACCAAAAGTCCGAGATTTTTAAACTCGATATCCTTTCCTATCAGTCTGTGCGTTCCGATTATGATATCGGTCTCGCCGCGCTTTAGCTTTCGCAAGGAATGAGCCTGCTGCTTCGCGGTGCGGAAGCGTGAGATCATATCAACGCTTACACCAAAAGCTCTCATTCTGCTCGTAAAGGTCTGGAAATGCTGAAGCGCAAGTATAGTTGTCGGCACGAGAATTGCGACCTGCTTTCCCCCAAGCACCGCCTTATACGCGGCTCTCATGGCAACCTCCGTTTTTCCAAAGCCGACGTCTCCGCAAAGCAATCTGTCCATCGGTCGCGATTGCTCCATATCTCTCTTTATATCTTCTATTGCCAAAAGCTGTCCTTCGGTCTCCTCATATTCAAATGAAGAATCAAATTCACTCTGCGCGGCGTCATCGGGAGGAAAAGCAAATCCCTGCAAGCGTTCCCTCTCGGCATAGAGCAATATAAGCTCCTTTGCTATATCCTTTACCGCCGCCTTGGCTCTTGCCTTTGCCTTATTCCACTCTCCGCCGCCAAAGCGAGAAAGCCTTACCGCTCCGTCATCGGAGCGCGCTCCTATATATTTTGTTACCATATCCATTCGCTCAATAGGCAAAAAGAGCTTATCTGTTCCCGCATAGCGAATAGTTATATAATCCTTACTTACTCCGTCGGCGCGAATGTTTTGTATACCCATATACTGACCTATGCCGTGTGTTTCATGCACAACGTAATCGCCTATCTCAAGGTCATTATAAGAAAGTATACGCTCTGTTCCCTTTTTGAGCTTTCTGCGTCTCTTTAGCGCGGAGGCATCGCAAGCACGGTCTCCCGAATCAGAAAGTGTAGATAAAACGGCAACCCTCGGAGAAGTAAGCTCAAATCCCCTCAAGCTCTCCGAGCATCCAACCATCACTATTCCCTTTGGCATGTTTTCGGCAGAAAACTCGCCCTGTGATGTTTCGGCTATCGCTCTTATTCCGCGTTCGGAAAGCAGCTCGCAAAGATTTTTTACCGCCGATTCATTCTCGGAAATAATATACACCTTATAATCTTGATTCACATATGCGCCGATATCTTCACAGAGAAGCGAAAAATTATCTCCGTAGGATACCATATGCTTGGTTTTGAAGTTAAACATCCCCGCAAGCTTCTCACCCGAAAGTCCCTGACCGAGAGAATCAAAATGAACGTCTGCGGCACCGGCCAAAAAGCGTCTGAAATCCTCGGCATTCTTCGAATAATCGGCGTATTTTTGAGCTATAGAGCCATTTTCGGTTATTGCCTCAACGGTTTGCGCGAGCTGAAGCGAACAGCTCTTTATCCTGTCATATATAGCCACCGTACCCTTAAGAAAGACCGGTGCCTTCGGCGCAAAATAATCAAGCAGACAGACCTTTTCTTCGTAGATTAAGGAAATATATTTATCTATAAATTTTAGCTCCGAGCTTGCATCAACCGCGGCAAGCTCAAACGAAAGCTCGCTTTTTACGTTTTGATCCTCGGTCTTTTTCAGCTGTGCGGAAATTGCCTTTTTTAAGCGCTCCCGCGCGGCACCGTCCAAGAGCAATTCTCTCGGCGGAGAAAGCTCAACTCTGGTAAGTGCCGCTGTCATTCTCTGTGTTTCAACGTCAAACGACTCCATCCTGTCTATCTCATCACCGAAAAGCTCTATTCTGAACGGGGTGCTGTCAAAATGCAAATTACCGTCAACATCGGTATACTGCGCGACCGATGGATATACGTCAAATATACCTCCGCGGCAGGCAAACTGCCCCGCGGCATCCACAAGCTCAACTCGCACATATCCGAGTCCCGACAAAAAGCGGCTGAACTCCTCAGGATCTATCGAAGTTTTTCCATATTCAAGAACAAATCTTGATTCGATAAGCCTTGACGGCGGAACGGTGTATCCCAGCGCCGCATCGGGAGTGGTAATTACCGCGTCATATCTTCCGTCAAGAATTCCCGACAACACGCAAAGCCTCTCATGCTCGTACTCATGGGAGGCGGTTATATTATAAAAGTTCAGATCTCTCGCTACGTAAAACCCTGTCTGAAGTCCCTGCCGATTTAGTATTGCGGCAAGCCTTACGCAAGACTTCTCATCGGGAAGAATAACGAGAACAGGATCGCGGCGACAGCTGCGCAGATCCTTTATCAGTGAGACAAACATCGCGTCCGATGCCCCCTCGCACAAGCCTGAAACGAGAGTTGGGAGCGGAGTTCTTGCCTCGGTCGCGTCCTTTATTGTATCGACCAAAGCCGAATACTCCCTGTCAAGACGCACAAAATCGGTTACCGTACTCATATTCTCCTTTTAAGCCAAAATAATATTTCGGCTATTATTTTGCGTTACATATCTGCATTGCGCCCTCGGTGTCACCCGAAAGAATTTTGCAAAGACCGTCATACAGCCTGTTAAAGCTCTCTCCAAGTATATTCATATCCTCGCTTGAAAAATTACCAAGCACCCAATTTACAAGATCATAATCGGGATGCGGCTTTGCCCCTACACCTATCTTTATCCTTTGATATTCCTGAGAGGAAAGTCTGGCTTCTATACTGCGAAGACCGTTGTGTCCCCCGTGAGTGCCCTTGCGCCTTACTCGCAAGCGTCCGACGTCAAGAGTTATATCATCCGATAGCACTACTATATTCTGTGGCTCGATCTTATAAAATCGAGCAGCCTCTATTACAGCATTTCCCGACAGATTCATAGATGTCTGGGGCTTCATAAGCAAAACTCGCTTATCCGCTATTACAGCTTCTCCTACAAGCGCGGAAAATTTTGCTCTGTCAAGTCTTACCCCAAGTCTTGAGGCTATCGCGTCTATTGCCATAAAGCCTGCGTTATGTCTTGTACGCTCATATACCTTCTCGGGATTTCCAAGCCCTACCACTATGTACTCTACGTTTCCCAGAGATTTTGTCGTCTCATCCGTTGATATTTTTTTAAAAAGCTCAAATATATCAGCCACTTGAACAGCTTCCTTTCGGGAATTTGATTTTTCACATTACCTAACTATTATATTATATATTTCTAAAAAAATCAACACCATTTTTCTCTTTTTACAGTGTTCACAAAAAATTTACACAAAAATTTTTGTGTATTTTTTTAAAAAACTATAGTCTTTTTTGTAAAAGTATGTTATAATATTTAAGGCTGTGCGGCGGACAAGCCTTTTTCAAGGATTTTCAAGTTATACAGCCGATAAAATACGTCAAAATTTTATACATGGAGGTATATTCCAATGGCAAAGAAATATTGCTATCTCTTTAGCGAAGGTAACGCTAATATGCGCGAGCTTCTCGGCGGAAAAGGCGCTAACCTCGCAGAAATGACCAACATCGGTCTCCCCGTTCCTCAGGGCTTTACAATAACCACTGAGGCTTGTACACAGTACTATGAGGACGGCAGAAAGATCAACGCCGACATTCAGGCTGAGATCAACGACTACATCGTAAAGATGGAAGAAATCACCGGAAAGAAATTCGGCGACCTCGAAAATCCCCTTCTCGTATCGGTTCGTTCAGGCGCGCGCGCTTCGATGCCCGGTATGATGGACACGATCCTCAACCTCGGTCTTAACGAGCAGGTTGTTGAGGTTATGGCTAAGAAGTCCGGCAATCCCCGTTGGGCTTACGACTGCTACAGAAGATTCATCCAGATGTACTCCGACGTCGTTATGGAGGTTGGTAAGAAGTACTTTGAGGAGCTTATCGACGAGATGAAGGCTGCTAAGGGCGTAACGCTTGACGTAGACCTTACCGCTGAGGACCTCAAGGAGCTTGCAAATCAGTTCAAGGCTGAGTACAAGGCAAAGATCGGTCAGGACTTCCCCTCCGATCCTAAGGAGCAGCTTATGGGTGCTGTTAAGGCAGTATTCCGTTCTTGGGACAACCCCCGTGCAAACGTATACCGTCGTGACAACGA
>JAFQPL010000015.1 GCA_017411785.1 Clostridia bacterium | reverse complement strand
GGATCCTTTGCGAGTTAAGAATATTGTAAAGCCAATTGTTGTTTGTGTACAGAGCCGAGTAATAGCCGTTTTCCTGCATAGTGCAGATGAAGGCTTCGCAAAGCGAGGTAAGAGCGTCGCTGCCGAGTGAAATCAGTGAGGGGTCTTCCAAATCAAAGTATATGGGGTATTCAAATTGCTTTCCGCTAAGGTATTCAAGCAGAGCAGTGGCATCGGCAACGGTTTGCTCCTTGGTTTGCGAGTAGGTATAGTAATACGCGCCAACCATAAGCCCTGCTGATTTTGCTCCGGCATAGTCGGCTTCAAAGGTCGGTTCTTTTCCCGAACGCGTACTTCCCGCTTTTATAATGACAAAATCGTAGCCCTCATTTTTTATTTTTTCCCAATCTAAAGGCAGATACTCTCCGCTTACGGGGTCGATCTGATGATTCCAGCGGGAAACGTCTATTCCTTTTGCCAGTACACTCGAGCTTTCAACGTAAGGAAGTGAGACGATATCACTGTAGCTTATTTCGTTGCCCTTGTAGGTGTCTGAGCAATCGCAGAGGTATTCGGTATATCCGTTTTTCAGCGCAGTAGGCAGATAGACGGTTTTTGTATAGGAATGCTCGGCAACGTCAGTGTAGGAGTCCTTATAGCAATAATTGCATGTTTTACAGGTGTATTCGGTATAGCCCTGAGAGGTGCAGGTCGCTTTCACAACTTTTGAGGAAAGCTCGTGAGAGGTAGGGGAAACTATATCGGAGATATAGAAATCTCCGCAGACACATCTGTTAAGAGTGTATCCTTCACTAAAGCAGGTTGGTTCTACCGTGCTGGAAATATAGGAATGCTCAAGCTTGGGCGTTACGTTTGTAACAAAGCTGTAGGAGCAATCGTTGCATAGATGGATTGACTTTCCCTCGCTTGCGCAGGTAGGGAGCAGAGTGCTTACGGTAACATTTGCGTGCAGGCATTCCTTCGGCTTGGAGCTGAAAATATAGAAGGCAAAAACAGATGATAAAATCGAAAGAAGCAAGAGAATAAAAATTAAAGGCTTGAATTTCTTTTTCATATACCCTCGTTTAGTTTATATAGTATAGTATAATATATGTTTAAAACGGGGGCAGGTATTCAAAAAAGAAAGACTTTGCCTGATTAAAGCCGATAGATGTCTGAGGGTAAAAATCTGCGGGGAAAAAAGTTTTAAAAAATATTTAAAAAAGTATTGACAAGCGTAAAAGTTTGTGGTATCATATTAAGGCACTGGAAAAAAGAATATGCGAGTGTAGTTCAATGGTAGAATTCCAGCCTTCCAAGCTGGCCGCGTGGGTTCGATTCCCATCACTCGCTCCAAAACGAATGCCGCATTTATGCGGCATTTGTTGAGTAGGTGCCTTTAGCTCAGCTGGATAGAGCAACTGCCTTCTAAGCAGTAGGTCGGGGGTTCGAGTCCCTCAAGGCACGCCACGTACGGTGGGATTGGCGCAGTTGGTTAGCGCGTCAGGTTGTGGCCCTGAAGGCCGTGGGTTCGAATCCCATATCTCACCCCAAACTCTCAAGGTCGCTAGGATGGGCGGCCTTGTTTTTTTAGAGTAAAAAACGGAAAGTTCCTTGTTAAATAAAAGCGGGCTGTCTCAAATGCAAATTTGAGGCAGCCCGTTTTCAGAGTATGGGGAGATCTATGCGAGAAGCGTCCCTTGATAAACTGTTTTCGATATGAATAATACTGTTAAGTGCTATAGGTACTTTAATATTTTATAACAATTTGCTGAGTAATGTAATAATTTTCAACCTCATACGTATATTCGTTGCTATACCAAGTAGCAGGTTGAGTAATCATTGTTACTGTTTTTATATTTTCCGACAAAAATTCAGCTGTAAGTGTTTTTTTATCGTCAGATATTTCTCCGTAACTTGCTTCTTTTATTTTATAGGGCAAAGTTATTTTAAATTGGTTATTTCCGTCATATCCTTTACCAAGAGCGCACACATATAGAGCAATAATCAGTTCTCTTTTTTCGCCGTTTAATATCACTGCATAATCCTTTGCAAAGTTTTCCGGCCGATGAGGATTTTTTCCTAAAGTAGCTGTTAAGCTATAACCGTTTGGGTTAAATAGTTCAGGTCCGCCAAAGCTTTCGATTTCTTCGCTGTTTCTTTTTCCGGTTGAATCGGTTGAAAAATAGGTATATTTGATTTTTATATTAGCGCGTATATTATCTGCCATTTCCTGATTACTTTCACCGCAAGAAGCGAGGCTTGTACCGATGCAGAGCAGGGCTAAAATCAAAGCTGCTATTTTAATTATTTTCTTCATTGTCTATCTACCTCTTATAATTTAAATTTACGCCTTGGCGGGTTTGTTTCGGGCGTATTGTTTTGTTTTTGAGTATTTTGATATTCTACAAAAATTTTATTCCAAACTGTCATTGATTGCAATTCACATTCTGCAAGTAAACTCGCCATTTTTTCTGTCTTACTTTCGGGGCGCGTACTACGCTCTTTTTTGGTATCAAAGTGTTTAAATGCCGAGTCGTAACGAGCGCGCTCTTCGACTTGAATGTCAATCGGCAAAAGTCCCATTGAGATAAGCTCATACGTTAAAAGCAATCTTCCCGTACGACCGTTACCGTCTATAAACGGGTGTATTTTTTCAAATTCAATGTGGTGTAAGGCTAACGTGTTGAATATATTTTCCCATTCAATTTTTTCTTGCTTAAATAATGCTTGATTTTTTGCAAGATCCGATTGCAACATAGAAACATAGCTGTTCATTTCATTTTCTATTTGCGATGGTGCAGGCGGAATATATACTACTTTTGTTAAGCTGCCTACATAATTTTGAATAGTTCTATATTGTCCGGCGCTTTCTTTTCCCGATAAAACAAAGGAATGTATTTTTTTGATAAATTCTTCATCGATGATTTGACCTTGCTTTGCTGCATCGTATAGAAAATCATAGCCTGCTTTATATCCGACTATTTCCTCATGCTCGTGAAAGGTTCTCGCGATACTCGTAATTCCTTTTTCTAAAAGTAGACGAGTTTCATCAAATGTAAAGGTGTTTCCCTCTAATGCATTACTGCTGTGCGATACAACGATACCCATTTCGTTTTTAAAATATTCAATGCCGTCTTGAGGCAGAGGGCGCATAGATTTCATTATATCGTAGTTAGTATCAATTTGGGAAAGTATATTAAGATAATGTTCCGTCATTTTTATCCTCAATGATTCCTTCCTTTTTTAGCTTGTATTCCATAAGCTTTAATAAGTGTGTTGGGCAATTACGTTCTCCTGATTCCCAACTTGCTACAGTTCGGTAGGTTATTTCAAAATATTTTGCAAATTCGGGAACGCTCATTCCCGAAAGCTTACGAAGTTCTCTAAAATTCATTTTACACCTCTTTGTGTTCTATGATATTATTATATGCACAAAGTGCATATTTGTCAATACCTTTTAGAAAAATATTTTAAAAAATTTTATGCCGAGCGCGAGCTCGGATTTTTTGTTGGCTGTCCGAAAGAAGCGGTCGTTACTATATTCACCGATGCTGCTTGCTTCAATCGGAGCATTGAATTTGATTTTTTCTCTTCAAAAGCATTGAAAAAACTATATATATATGTTATAATGTATATACGATTATGTTTGAGGTGTGGAACCGATATGAATACTCTTACTAAGGCTTTTAAAACCTTTATCCGTATATTTACACTTTTGTTAGCTTTGTCACTTTTGCTTGTTAGCTGTGAGGAGGAAAAAATTCATTTTCCTTTAGAGGACGGAGATGCTAACGTCACCGTAGATAAGAACAATAAGAACGACAAAAATAAAGGCGAAAATAACAATAATAATAACAATAACAGCAATAACAACGCCGATGATGCTCCCGTAAGCAATACGGGTAAGAAGCGTGTGGCTATAACCTATGATGACGGCCCTCATGTTACCAGAACCAAGCTTATAGTTGACGAGCTTGATAAATATGGCTTTAACGCAACCTTTTTTGTGATTGGAAACCGCGTTGACGGAAGCGCTTATGATGGCTCATCGGCATTGAAGTATGCGGCAGGCAAGGGGAATGAGATAGCTATTCATGCATATACGCATGAAAATTATTATAATGAGTGCAGTGATAAGACTTATGAAAAGGAGCTTTCTCTTACTTACGATGCTATAAAGGAAGAGATTCCTGATGCTGACATAAAGCTTATGCGTCCCGTAGGCGGAGCTATAACTCAAGAGCGGATAGAATCATGCAAATATTCGGTCGTTCTTTGGAATGTTGATTCGCTTGACTGGAAATATAAGGGCGAGGGCAAGGAAAACGTAGATACTATCGTTTCAAACGTTATGTCGAGCGTTAAAGACGGAAGCATAATACTTATGCACGACATCCACGAGAATACCTATAAGGCAACCGTGGAAATACTCAAGCAGCTTGACGCGCAGGGCTATGAGGTCGTAACGGTAAGCGAGCTTTTAGGCAATCCTCGCCCCGGCGTAAGATATAGCAGGGGATAATTTTAATAGGCGGCTTATACGGTCGCCTATTTGGCTTTTAATACGGAGATAAAAAATGAAAAAAAGACACGTAAATATTCCTATATTTATTCCGCATCTGGGGTGTCCCAACAATTGTGTTTTCTGCAATCAGAGAACTATATCGGGACACGGCGATTTTAAAATAGACAGTGTAAGGGATGAGATAGACCAAGCGCTTTCAACTCTTTCCGAGGATACCGAGCGCGAAATAGCTTTTTTCGGCGGTTCTTTTACGGGTATTGACCGCGCTCTTATGATAGAGCTGCTTGACTTGGCGCAGTCTTACGTTGATAGAGGGCTTGTCAGCGAGATAAGGCTTTCAACACGTCCCGATTATATAAACACGGAGATACTCGATATTTTATCGGAATACAGTGTGAGAACTGTCGAACTCGGGCTTCAAAGCATGAGCGATAAGGTTTTGTCTGCCTCAAAAAGAGGGCATGACGCGGAATGCGCTCTGCGCGCGTGCAGAGCTGTAAAGGAGCGCGGATTTTATCTTATAGGGCAGATGATGATAGGGTTGCCCGAATCAAGCTCTGATGATGAGGTCAAGACGGCGGAGCTTATTTGCAGGGCAGGGGCTGACGGAGCGCGAGTTTATCCTACTGTGGTTTTTGCCGATACAGAGCTTGCTTTTATGATGTCAAGCCGAGAGTATTCTCCGCTTGGGCTTGAGGATGCCGTTGAGAGAACGAAGCGTGTGCTTGCTGTTTTTGATTCCTTTTGTGTCCCTTGTATAAGAGTGGGGCTTTGCGCGTCGGAAAATCTCAGGGATGCTTCCAAGGCTATAGCGGGCGCTACGCATAGCGCGATAGGTGAGATGGCTATGAGCGAGCTTTTTTATGAGAAAATCTGCGCCGAGCTTGATAAGGCAAAAATAAACAGCGGTTCTCTTACCGTTTTTGTGCCGCTTGGAAGTGTTTCCAAGGCGGTTGGGCATAAGGGAATAAATAAAACGAGAATTTGCGAAAAATATGGCCTTCAATCGCTAAAAGTGCTTGAAAAAAGCGAGCTTTTAGGTTATAATATAATATTAGAGAATAATTCTTAAAAGATATGTATGAAACTGTAAAGAGCTTTGATAGGCTGTTAAATTTTACGCGATAGGAAAGGAGTAAATCGGTGTATTTAAAATCACTTGAGGTGCAGGGCTTTAAGTCCTTTCCCGATAAAACCAAGCTTACCTTTGAGGGTGGAACTACCGTAATAGTTGGACCTAACGGAAGCGGAAAATCAAATATATCCGACGCTATGCGTTGGGTTCTCGGAGAGCTTTCCTCCAAGAGTCTCAGAAGCACTAAGATGGAGGATATAATTTTTGGCGGTGCTGACAGCCGCCGTCCGATGGGATACGCGGAGGTATCTGTAACCTTTGATAATACAGGAATGATAGGCAGGCTTGACTGTCCTTATGACGAGGTTACCGTTACCAGACGTTATTACCGCTCGGGTGAAAGTGAATACTATATAAACCGCAGGGCAGTAAGGCTTCGCGATATATATGAGCTATTTATGAATACAGGTGTCGGACGTGACGGATATTCGGTTATCGGACAGGGACGTATTGCCGATATCATATCCAAAAAGAGCGACGAGCGCCGCGGTATTTTTGAGGATGCCTCGGGTATTGCAAAATACCGCCACAAAAAGAGCGAATGTGAGCGTAAGCTTTCGGCGACCGAGGATAATATGACACGTATAAACGATATTTTTGCCGAGGTCGAGTCACAGGTCATCCCGCTTGAGAAGGAGGCGGCAAAGGCAAGAAAGGCTATCGAGCTTATAGAGGCAAAAAAGACCGTTGACGTTCAGCTCTGGCTTTACGATACCGAGAAGATACGCGAGGATATAGAAAAGAATGAGAGCCTTTTCGGTCAGTCTGAGTTTGAGCTTAATACCGTTGACGATTCGATAGCGAATCTTGAAAAGCAGAACGCAAGGCTTTTTGAGATATCTCAGTCAAACAAGGCGGAGTCGGAAAGCTTGCTCTCTCAGATAAGAGAGCAGACCGAAATTATACATAGGTTAGACAGTGAGTACGGTATTGCCGATACGAATATAGCATATACAAAGGAGATGATAGCGGCGTCCGAGGGCTCTCGTGAGTCGAGCAAGCGTTCCTTGGAAAATGAGGAAAGGCTTGAGCTTGAAAGAAACGCAAGGGTTGAGGCGCTTAACTCAAATCTGAAGCTCAGGCTTGATGAAAAGGATGAGAGTGACGCGCAGAAGCTTTCGTATTCAAGGGATGCCGATGCTCTCGGGGATAATATTGCTCAGGCGCTTGACGAGATAAGGGCGCTTGAAGCCGAGCAGGCAGACGTTAAGGCGAGAATATCCTTTATCGATAATTCAAAGGATAGCGAGCTTGATAAAAATGCCGCTATGCTTAAGGAGATATCCGATTATGAGGAGCTTTCTGTTTCGCTTGATTCTCAGGCTAAACGTATAAAGGCTACCGTAGATGAATATGATGCGGCAACTCTTGAGGCACAGAGGACTCTCGATTCTGCCAGAAGCAAGCTCGAGGAGCTTTATTCAAAGCGTGACGCCAAGAGCGCGGAGAGCGCTGCGGTTAATCTTCGTCTTGAATCGGTAACTCAGAGAATAGAGAACTTCAAGGCTATGGAGCAGCAGCTTGAGGGATATTCGGGAAGCGTCAGATTCGTAATGAAGAAGTATTCCGAGGGCGAAATTCTTGACAGATACGGTAATAAGGCGGGCAAGATATACGGCCCTCTTTCTCAGCTTATAAGTGTTGAGGACAGATATATAACCGCCATAGAAACCGCTCTCGCGGCAAATCTTCAGCATATAGTCGTTGAGGATGACAGCGTTGCTAAGGCGGCTATGTTCGCGCTTAAAAAGGCGGACGCGGGCAGAGCTACGTTTTTCCCCGTTTCTTCTATGAAGGGTCAGAGCGCGACTGCGGAAATGAAGGAGGCGTCGGGCTACGCGGGATATATTGCCGTTGCTGATGAGCTTGTTACCGCGGATAAGAAGTTTTCAAATATTCTTTCGGGAATTCTCGGAAGAACTCTTGTTTTTGATACGATAGATAACGCAAACGCTATGGCTAAGGATATCGGCTATAAGGTCAAGGCGGTAACGCTTGACGGTCAGCAGATAAACGTCGGAGGCTCCTTTACGGGAGGCTCCGCGAGGGCTAACGCCAATATACTTGGCAGAGCGGGAGAGATAAAGCGTCTTGAGAGCGAGAGCAAGGAGCTTTCCGCAAAGCTCTCAGCTCTTTTTGCTGCTTTGGATAAGCTTCGCGGCGAGATAGAGGACTGCGAGGATGAGAAGGATTCTGCCGAGCAGAAGATAGGTCTTATTAAGGTAATGCGTGATTCCGAGAATACGCGTTACGAGCAGATAGGCGCAAGGCTTGAGGCTAATATTACTCTTATTGACAAGCTGAAGGCGGACTATGAGGAGCTTAAAAAGACACGCGAGCGATTTGAGGAGGACAGACAGACTCTTTCGGTAAAGCTTTTTGAAATCGAAACTCGTATAAAGGAGATCAACGCGGCTCGCTCGAATATGGACGTGAAGCGAAACGAGCTTCTTGACAGACGTCAGGAGGCGGAGGAACGCTCGACCGAGCTTATTATTCTTATCAATGAGATACGTAAGGATATTGAGACTGAGGAGCGGCTTCGCGAGGAGGCAAATGAGCGTATCAATGGCTTTGCCGAGGCTATGCGCTTGCAGAGCGACAGGATCGAGTCGTTACGCGCAAGGATCGAGGAATATAAGAATGGGCAGGCAGAGAACCGACGTCGTTACGAGGACGGCTCAAAGCGTCTTGCCGAGCTTAACGATAAGCGCGCGCGCGTTGAGGAGGATAACGGTGAGTTTGAGAGCAAGCTTGCCGAGGTAAATCAAAGGATGCGTGAGAAGCTTCAGTATAAGGAAAATATTTTCAAGGAATATACACGCCTCGAGAACCGCCTTGTAAACCTCAGAGCTGAGCAGGATAAGCTTGCGTCAAGGCTTTGGGAGGATCACGAGCTTACGAGGAACGATGCTATAGCCCTCGGCTATCCTTCGCTTACTGCCGAAACCCGCTCCGAAGCGGCGGCAAAGCAGACCGAGTGCAGAAACAAGCTTCGCGTGCTTGGAAACGTTGACCTTGATGCTGTAAATAAATATACCGAGGTTAAAAAGCGTTACGACGAGATGTCGGTCCAGATAAACGATTTGAATTCGGCGCGCGAGGAGCTTTTGTCGGTCATAGATCAGCTTGAGGGAGAGATGAAGGTTGCCTTCGTTGATGCCTTTAATCAGATAAACGAGAACTTTAACCGAGTATTCTCCGAGCTTTTCGGCGGCGGCTCTGCCGAGATATCGCTTACCGATCCCGATAACGTGCTTGAGAGCGGTATAGAGATAAAGGCGGCTCCTCCAGGAAAGATAATCAAGAATATGGTTCAGCTTTCGGGCGGAGAGCAGGCGTTTATCGCTATTGCGCTGTTCTTTGCGATATTGCAGGTCAATCCTACTCCGTTCTGTATTCTTGATGAGATCGAGGCGGCTCTTGACGAGGTCAACGTAGTAAGGCTTGCGGAATATATAAAGAGATACTCGGGCGGTACGCAGTTTGTTATGATAACTCACCGCAGAGGAACTATGGAGGCGGCAAACCGTCTTTACGGTGTTACTATGCCCGAGCGAGGCATCTCAAAGGTGCTTGAGCTCGATGTAAATGAAATTTCCAAGAAAAAAGGAGAAGATTGGGATGGGATTTTTGGACAAGCTTAAGTCGGGTCTTTCTAAAACCAAGAATGCTATATTCGGACAGATAGACAACGTGCTTAAAGCCTTTGTAAAGGTAGATGAGGAGCTTCTTGAGGAGCTTGAGGAGCTTCTTATAACCTCTGACGTCGGCGTGAACGCTACAGAGGAGATAATAGACAGACTCCGCGAGCAGATAAAGGACGGCAGACTCAAGGAAAAGGAGCAGGTCGTTGGCGCGCTTAAGGAAATTCTTACCGATATGATAGGTGAGGGCGGAGAGCTTGAGCTTTCAAGCACACCCTCGATAATTCTCGTTATCGGTGTTAACGGAGCGGGAAAGACTACCTCTATCGGAAAGATATCTAACCGCCTTATAAAGAAAGGCAAGAGAGTCGTTGTTGCCGCAGCCGATACATTCAGAGCGGCTGCGATAGATCAGCTTTCGGTATGGTGTGAGCGTTCGGGAGCGGAGATAGTTAAGCAAAACGAGGGCAGCGATCCTGCCGCGGTCGTTTATGACGCTATAAATTACGCTAAAAAACGCAAGGCAGACGTTTTGATAATTGATACCGCAGGCAGACTTCATAATAAGACTAATCTTATGAACGAGCTTGCGAAGATAAACCGAGTTATAGATAAGGAATGTCCCGAGGCGTCGAGAGAGAATCTTCTCGTGCTTGACGCTACCACAGGTCAGAACGCTATTTTGCAGGCAAAGGAATTCAGGCAGGCGGCAAATATTACGGGACTTGTTCTTAATAAGCTTGACGGTACCGCAAAGGGCGGAATCGTTATCTCAATAAAGAATGAGCTTAATATTCCCGTTAAGTTTATCGGTGTGGGAGAGAAGATCGACGATATGCAGGAGTTTAATTCCGAGGAATTCGTTGAGGCTTTGTTTGGGTGAGAAATATGAAAATAGTTTTAGCATCCCGAAACGCGCACAAGATAAAGGAGCTTCAGACCTTGCTTTCAAAGCATGTTGAGGATATTGAGATCCTTTCGCTTGACGACGTCGGTATTACGGGTGAGATAGAGGAGAACGGAAGTACCTACCGAGAGAATGCTCTTATTAAGGCAAGAGTCGCGGCAACGTCGGGATATATAGGTCTTGGCGATGATTCGGGACTTTCGGTAAGAGCCCTTGGCGGCGCGCCGGGTGTATATTCGGCAAGATACGCGGGAGAGCATGGCGACAATGCCGCGAATAATGCTCTTCTGCTTAAAAATCTTGAGGGAGAGACAGATCGCTTCGCAGAATTTGTTTGCACTATAGCCTGCGTATTTCCAAGCAAGGATGAGCCTCTTGTGGTCGAGGGAAGAACGCAAGGTGTTATTCTTGACGGGGCGAGGGGAAGCGAGGGCTTCGGTTACGATCCTTTGTTCTTTTACGAGCCGTACGGAAAGACCTTTGCCGAGCTTAGCGCAGAGGAAAAGAACGCTATATCTCACAGAGGTAAAGCGATAGAGGCTCTTGCGTGCGAGCTTAAGAAAATGAATATATAACGAGAGAGGAAAATATATGCTTACATCAAAGCAGAGAGCTTATCTTCGTTCGCTTGCGACTAACGAGAGCGCGATTATGCAGATAGGCAAGGGCGGAATAAGTGAAAATCTGAAAAAAACAGTTTCCGACGCGCTTGAGGCACGTGAGCTTATAAAGCTCAGTGTGCTTGAAAACTGCGACTGCACCCCAAGAGAAAGTGCGGACGAGCTTGCGAGCGCGGTCGGAGCAGACGTTGTGGGGGTTATCGGCAGAAAGATAATCCTTTACCGCGAGTCCAAGGACAATAAAAAAATAGAATTAAAGTAATTTTTTGAAATTTATCGTATTTTAAATAAAAATGACGAAGGAGGGCATAATAATGAACGGCTACGATCAGCTTCGCGTTGGAATTTTCGGCGGGACATTTGCTCCCGTGCATAACGGTCACGTTATCGCTGCAAAGGCGTTTATGGAGCAGATGAAGCTTGACTATCTTTATATAATTCCCGCGTGTCTGCCGCCGCACAAGCAGATATCGCCCTCTGACGATCCAAAGCACAGGCTTCGTATGTGTGAGCTTGCATTTGCCGATGTTGACGGCGTTGTAGTTTCCGATCTGGAGATAGCGCGAGGGGGAAAAAGCTATACCTACGATACCTTAAAGGAGCTTTCACGTCCCGATACCCGTCTCTTTTTTATGTGCGGAACAGATATGGTGTTGAGCTTTGATACATGGTATCGCTTTGAGGATATATTTAAGCTTTGCTATCCCGTTTACGTTCGTCGCGAGAACGATCCGATAATAACTAACCGCATAGTTGCCAAGATAACCGAGTATTATCAAAAATACGGCGTTATGTTCAGAAAGATCCTGACCGAGCCTATAGAGATATCCTCGACGGCGGTGAGAAAAGCGGTTTTTGAGGGAAGGGATATATCTTCATTCGTTCCGCCTCTCGTTGAGAGCTATATCAAGACTCACGGGCTGTATATCGGGGAGGAATAAATATGACTGCTGATGAGAAAAAGCTCTCCGAGCTTTTTGAGCGAGTAAGCTCTGAAATGTCGCCTTACAGATTTGCGCACACTGTCGGAGTTGAACGTGCGGCTCTGCGCCTCGGCGAGCTTTATTTGCCTGATGACCTTTATGAGCTTCGGGTAGCGGCTCTTCTTCACGATATAACCAAGGAGCTGACGGTCGAGCAGCACTTGGATATACTCAAGTCTAACGGTGTTGAGATAACCGAAAATATTTTGCGTTCTCCAAAAACTCTTCATGCGAGAACCGCGGAGTTTGAGGCGCGCAGATGTTTTTCTGAATACGCAACCGACAGAGTTTGCCAGTCGCTTCGTTATCACACGACGGGAAGCGAGAATATGACTCTTTTTGACGCGATTATCTATCTTGCCGATTATATTGAGGATACGCGGACCTTTGAGGATTGCGTTTATCTTCGCAATTATTTTTGGTCGGCAGAGCCTGAGAAGATGACCTTTGATGAAAGGGAGCGTCATCTTTGGAGAACTGTTTATCTTTCGCTTGATATGACTGTCAGGGATATCGAGAGCGTTGGCGGATATATAAGCGAGGAAACATTAACGGCAAAGGCTGCCGTTATGAAGCGGATCTGATTGAGTAAATCCTCTACATAAAATATTTTTATGTGGAGGAAAAATGATAAAAATTTTTTTAAAGCCGATAGCGCTTATGCTTGTCGCGGCTATTGCGGTGATAGTGATGATTTCGGTATTCGGAGCAAATAAAAGGATTTCCGATGATGCAAATAGGGGCGAGTCGGATTTTTCCGCTGCCGTAAATATCGGTGAAAAGCGTCCTTATTGTGTTCTTATAGCGGGGAGCGACGCGGCTTCGGGGCTTTCCGATGTTATGATGCTTGCCGCTTTTGACAGAAGCGAGGAGAGAGCGTGTATCCTTCAGATACCAAGAGATACCTATGCGGAATACGGTAACGATTATTTTAAGATAAACGGAATTATACAGGCTCTCGGAGCCGACGGCGCTTGCGATTTTTTTGAGCGGAGCTTTGGCGTTGAGATCGACGGTTATATAAGTCTTGATCTCAAGGGATTTCGGGCGGCGGTCGATGCGATAGGCGGTGTTGAGATGACTCTTGATAAGTCATTCAAATATTCTGATCCCGCTCAAAATCTTTATATAGATATACCCTCGGGAAAGCAGGTGCTTGACGGGGAGAGGGCAGAGATGCTTGTGCGTTACCGAAGTGGGTACGCAAGGGGAGATCTTGACAGACTTGATATGCAAAAAAGATTTCTCGCGGCTTTTTTCGTTGCTCTGCGTGAAAAGACTAATCCATTAAATATTTATCGGATAGCAAGCAGTGTCCTGCCGTATTTAAAAACCGATATTGCGCCAAATGAGCTTGTTTCTCTGGGAGTAAAGCTTCTTTCGCTTGACGGTGAGCGCGCTTGTGTTGTTACACTTCCTGGAGAGGACGTAATATCCGAGATAAGCGGAGGCTCGTTCTATGTTGTTTCAAAGCAGGGTACTGCCGAGCTTTTGGAACGGAGCTTTGGAGGAGATATCGATTTCTTTGACCGAGAGGAATTGCTTTTGCATCCAAGCCTTGATTCATTCAAAAAAATATACCGAAAGAAAATCGACGCAAGGATTGTTTTTTTGAGCGAGCTTAAATAAAATCGCTCATAGTTTTGATTTTGTATTGACAAAAAGGCTCTTTTGCTTTAAAATTATATAGATAGACAAAACGGCAGCTGCTGTGAAAGGAAGTAAAACAATGGATCTTAATGAAAATATCGGCGCAACCCTTGAGGCTTTAGACCCTGTAAAAGCAAAGGAGCTTGCCGAGGCGATAGCCGAGGTGCTTGATTCTAAAAAGGCGGGAGATATAAAGGTTATCTACGTTGAGGATAAAACCGTTATAGCGGAGTATTTTGTTATTTGTACGGGAAACTCAAGCACGCAGGTAAAGGCTCTCGCGGGCGAGGTCGAATATAAAATAGGACTTCGCGGAGTAGAGCCGTATCATATAGAGGGCAGAGATAACGGAACCTGGCTTGTTCTTGATTACAGCAACGTTATCGTGCATATATTTGGCAGAGAAGCAAGAGAATTTTACAATCTTGATAAGCTTTACGAGGATTAAATAAAAAAGGACGAGGATAGAGATGAAATATAATCATACTGAAATTGAAAAAAAGTGGCAGGAATATTGGGAGAAAAACGAGACCTTCAAAACTGACGTGTGGGACTTTTCAAAGCCTAAATTTTACGCTCTCGATATGTTTCCGTATCCGTCGGGAGTGGGACTTCACGCAGGTCATCCTGAGGGATATACCGCTACCGATATAGTTTCAAGAATGAAGAGAATGCAGGGCTACAACGTGCTTCACCCTATGGGATACGATTC
>JAFQPL010000014.1 GCA_017411785.1 Clostridia bacterium | reverse complement strand
GCGTAAGCTCTTGCGGCTTTCCGCCGCCGAAGCGCAGACCAAGGCGGAAAAATTGCTTGATATGGTAGCCCTCAGAGAAAAAGCGAATGCTATGCCGGGCGAATTATCGGGCGGTCAGCAACAACGTATAGCGATTGCGAGGGCAATGGCTATGGATCCTCAGATCGTGCTTTTTGACGAGCCAACCTCAGCACTTGATCCAACGATGGTAGGAGAGGTGCTTGCCGCTATACGTACCTTTGTTGGTTGCATTGATCTGCCAAGTGTCGTCCCCAAGCACACCTACAAGCTCGACTCGCGGCAGGGAGTTGCAATCGAATATCTCCCAAGCGCAGTATAACCCAAACAAATAAAAAAGAGCAGACGAATCTGCTCAAATCAATCAAATATTAAGTAAACACAGGCAAAAAAATATCGAGTGTTCCTAACATCAGTTATGAACACTCGATATGGTCGGAGTGACAGGATTCGAACCTGCGGCATCGACGTCCCAAACGTCGCGCGCTACCAGCTGCGCCACACCCCGAGATTAACTCGGTGTCGAGAATAACTCTATTAATTATATCCTACCTTGACAATTTTGTCAAGCAATTTTTCATTTTTATTAATAAAATTTGCAGCGAAAATTTGCAGCTTCACTCCGAAAAATCTTTTTATTGACATATTTTTCGCAATAGGATATAATAAAAATGTCAAAAAACAAAAAGGAGGGCATCAATATGGGCATATTCATAAAACGACCGCTTTGTCTGTTTTGCTTTTGCTTTATTGGCGCTTCCCTCCTCTCCTCCGTGCTGTCGCACGTCTTTTGGCTGCCTACGCTTCCGGCATTTGCTTTTTTATCAATTGTTTTTCTTTTATTAAGTCTCTATCTCAAGAAGATCAAATACGGTCTCATCGAAGCATCGATTGCAATGGCGTGTGTTACACTCGCATTTATTGTGTCTTTTTTTACAATTTATATCCCAAAAAAGAATTCTCAAAAAATTATGGGCGAAGCGAAGATATCTGAGTTCTTAATACTTGAAGAAGAGTATTCCTCGAAGTATTCAACGAAATATTCGGGCAAGCTTTTATCGTCAGAAGGCAAAAAAAGCAATCTATCCGCATACTTATTGCTTGATCACGAAGCAGACTATAAATCAGGCGACGTGTTATATCTTATATGTGATATAACGAGTGCTGAAAAAGATAATATCGAATCGCTATATAACGTCGACAATATCTCTATAATATTGGAACAGGCAATTGACAAAGACGCAATAATTTGTGATGAATATAACAAATTTCATCCTCTCGTTTTCAGTGCGAGAATAAGATCGATAATATCTGATTTTCTTTATAACAAGTTAGGAACACCGTCTTCCGCCCTTTCCATAGGCTTGCTTACGGGCGACACTTCCCTTCTTCCTATCGAAACCGTGCGCGATTTCAGACGTGCGGGATTATCTCACGTACTTGCTGTCAGCGGTCTTCACCTTGCTGTAATAATAGGCGCTCTTGACTTTTTACTTAAGAAATTTTATGTAAGAAAAGGCATACGCTGTGTGTTATTTTCTTTTATTGCTCTTTTTATACTTTTTCTTTCGGGATTTTCCGCATCCGCCTTAAGATCGGTACTTATGCTCCTTTTAGCATACCTTTCGTTTGCACTCTCGCGTGAGCCCGATGCACTTACATCGCTATCGGTGGCAGGCGCGCTTATTCTATTTATACCCGGCTCGGCGACCTCGGTCTCCTTTTGGCTCTCATTTTTATCAACCTTGGGACTTGTAAGCTGGTACTCGGTGCTGTCCGCCTTATTTGAACGCTCCTCAAAGAAGGACAGGCGTGGCAAGCTCCTTATCAAAGCAATAAAAAAGATATTTGCCGCGATTTCGGTGACCTTGGTCGCAAACGTGTCGATATGCTTTGTCCTTTGGCTTGTCTTCGGAGAGATATCCATAATTGCTGCGGCGACAAATCTAATTATAACACCGCTATGCAGTCTGTATCTGATCATGACGTTGCTCGTCTTCATTCTCGGTGCGATTCCCTACGTTTGTGAGATCTTCGCATTTCTTATGTCGCTGCTATGTGACCTGATCGGCTCTCTTGCCGCCTTTTTCGCCCATTTCGACATATCCGTTCTTTCACTTAAATATTCATTTACAGGTATAATTATTATTTTGAGCACGCTTTCGCTCTTGGTCTTACTTATAGTTAAGCTAAAGCGAAAAATATTCGTGCTTATCCCGCCCGTTGCCGCGACGGTATGCTTTTGCGTCTGTCTTGCAGTTCACAACATCACCGCAACGCATACAAACGTTATCTACACCTCTACCGAAGGGGGCGATATTTTAACGTTTACCGACAGATCGTATGCAACGCTGATAGATGCGTCGAACGGAAGCTATGCTACGATCCGCGACGCTTACAATGAGGCACGGGAGCTATGCGTGACCGATATTGAAAGAGTGATACTTACCGACTACTACGAAAAGCACATCTCAACTCTTGACAGCTTTATGCGTGAGGCTATGGTGAGAACGCTTTATCTGCCCGAGCCTACCGACGAGCGCACACTGCTTATCGCGACCGATATTTTGCGCTCGGCTGAGTCGCTTGGAGTCAAAACGGTAATATACAAGAAAGGAACGCTTACAGAGCTTGACGGCAAAGCGGACTTTCTGTTTACTGCCGTAGGCGACAGAAGTGACCTTACGCTATCGCTATCTAACAAAAGCGGCTCTCTTATTTATACCGATTCCCTTTCGGGTGACTCTGACAATACAGAATTAAAAAAGCTTCTCTGCGAGAGGTGTGACATTCTCGTATTGGGAGAACGAAATCCCGTTTCGGCAACAGCCTTAACGCTTCCGAGCAAAATAGTAATCCCCGCCGACACCACTCTCCCCGCGCTTTCTGAGCAAAACGATGATACACAGCTTTTAATAGCAAAGGAAAATGAGAAGAACGAACGGATAAGGGGCTGTGTGTTCAAGCTTGAAGAATAAAACCGTCCCGTTGACGATAAGATCGTCAACGGGACGGTTGTTTACTTTATCTCGATCGGCAGCTTAAAGGTAAGCATACCGTGGTTATTTGTATACACGTTCTCGTCCTTAACGCCGAGACGAGTCATATAATAATGCTGTCGCTTCATTCCCGGGTCGTGTGCGCCGTGTATCTCCATACCCCACTCAAGATACCAGGTATGCAAACAAGAGGAATAGAGGAATACCTTTGCGTCGATAGCGTTATAACATTCGCCCGAAACGTTGGCAACTCCGTGATGTCCCGCCTGAACGACGTCGCTCTTGAGCTTATCCTTATGGAATTCAAGCATCTGATCTGAGCAAACCCCTTCAGCGTCACCGAGGAACATTATTGTCTGCTTGTTATCAACGTTAAGCTTGTACACGACGGTCGAATCGTTGGGATTTACCTTTCTCGGATTGTTCACAACGTCGGAGGGGGTGTGTATGACCTCAAAATCAAGCTCGTCTATCACTATATGCTCTCCCGTCTTTACGGTGTGCACCTTTACGCCGAGGTCTTCATACTCACTCATCATAACGTGCCTTACCTCAACGTGATACTGCAACGGCTCGGAGGTCTTGACGGCGTAGAATTCATCATCAAGCAGGTCGCAGTAAAAGCCCTCCACCTTAAGACGCGCTCTGTATTCGGGAGTGGTGCATATTTTGTGGTAAACACCGAAATGGTCTATATGCATATGCGAGAAGAACCACGCCGACACAACGGGAACGCCCTCTCCGTCCCACAAAAGCTCAAGATATTTAAGAAAGCTTTCGGTATTTACGGGAAGTCCTCCGTCGATAACGACGAGCTTTCCTTCCCTTGTCTTGAATATTATTCCCTGACCGCCGGTAGAAGGCGCAACGCTATTAAAATAGTACATCGCCGTTCCGTCTATCTTTTCGGGCATTTGAGCCAAAAGCATTTCTCTGTTATAAATAAAGTTGCATTTTTCGTCTATCTCAACGTCAACGCTTCCGCTGTACATATCAAGAACGGTTTTATACACGAATTTATGTCCCATTACCTTTTCAACGAGATAATACACCGCAAAGACCGTTCCGATATCACCGTAATTCATCGAAGCATCGGGGTTGAATTCGGCGGGTTCGGGAATCAGTCCAAGACCTGTGACGAACAATCTTGAGCTAACGCAACGCACCTCAAATTCTTTTGCGCGTTCAACGGCTCTTGTGAACTCCGCACCGAGCTGAACCTCTCTTTCCGTTCTGCCTATAACTATTTCATATGCCGTCGGCTCGGTGTCGTCATAAATGAGCGTCGGACGCCTACCTCCCACCTTTTTTATCGTGTCGGAGAGAAATTTTGCCGCGCGGCGCTCGTTATAGGTCGCGTTTTTCGATATTACAATTACGTATTCTTTAAGCTTTGCCATTTTCTCTCCTCCTTATTTATTCCCAAAAGTGATTATTCCGTAGGTGTCCTTGCATATGTCCCCGCAGCTGATACCAAGCTCGGAAAGATAGTTTCTCGTTCTCGTGATAGAGCCGCCGTCAGAGGCAAAGCCCTCTCCGTTATCTCCGTAATACTGCGCGGGACAGCACTGATACATATATTTTTTCGCCTTTATTCTTTCATAGCATTCTCTTGCTATGCCGCCCTTGCCGTGATTTGACAGAACAAGCACGTCGCAATCAAATTTTTCAGGACCGTTACTTAAGATATAGTCGGAAACGCGCTTTCTTGCGTTTCCGAAGAGCACTACGCTCATATCGGCAAACTTTGCTTTATAGACGACGGAAGCATCGAAATAATGGACTCTCGGTGCGCTTTCGGTCTCTTCTGTGGGAGAGTAAAGCACCTCAAATTCAATATCGCCAGCTTTTATAACGTCACCCGTATTTACTTCAAGCATTTCACATCCGAGCGACTCACCCGCAAAGAGAAGCGCATTTCGGTACTCGCCGTGTTCCGTTCTCGCGGTGGCAGAGCCCTTGGTGTGAAAGTTTTCGGAAAGCACCTTATAATAGACCCTGTCAACACTTATTCTCTCCTTAAGCGCCTCATCCTCGCAGATAGCCTTGAGCGCGCCCGAATAACCGAACATAGGCAAGGATATAAGCCACGCGGACACACGCGGTTTTTGTGTTTTATCTGCGTTCAGGTATTCAAGCAGGTCGCAGATATGCTCAGCATCAGCCTCGAGACCTCCGTTATACACGGCAAAGCTGCCGTCCGATGCCTTGAAGATCGCAGAATTGCCAAAGCGTCGGTGCGAGCCCATTACGGGAATAGAATACATCACAGCTCCGTCCGCTATCTCGGGGCGTTCACCGTAAAGGTCTTCCCTCGTATACTTAAAATCGTATCTGCCGTCTATCTCGATCTTGTCGGCATCCATATCTGTAATAAGAGACAGGTCTGCGGGGAAAAGAAATCCCGCGCCAAAAGTCTCCTCAACGAATCGGTAAGCGGCGAGCGACGTGCCTATCGCGCCGTCGCTGAAGCTAACGTATGAATTAAAGGGACGGGCTATCTTCTCACCCACCTTGCCAAGGCCGCTCATAAAAAGTCTCGTGCCGACAAGGCGTATCTCGTATTCGTATTCACGTGCTTCCGAGCGTTCAAAGCAGACATCCGAAAGCTCTTCTCGGTTGGTCTGTCCCACAACTATCTCAAAGTCCTTTGCGGGCAAATCATCGGTATAAACGGGGATCTGATATCCTGTTGCCGCGCTTATGTTATTTGCCAAAAATTTTGCTGCGGCAAGAGAGCTGTATGATGCGTCTTTTTCTATTACTATGCTGTATTGGCTGAGCTTTGGCATTTTTTCTCTCCTTTGCTTTTTAATTATTCTGAGCCTCGATACACGCGTCGATGACTATTACCGTTGCAAGTGCTGCAACCATGTCAGAGCTGTCATCTATGCTTACCGCGTAAGTGTCGCCCCAGGTGAACCACTCCTTGCAAACAGAAACTATCTCTCTTTCGCCGTCGCTTATAAAATAATCGTGGTCCATAAAGTCGCCGTCAACTCTCCAGCCGAGCTCTTCTATTACGTACTCGTTTCTGAAGAAGGTAAAATTCTTTACTACCGTACACAGATGCTCTCCGTTACGGTAAATATTGTATTTGGGCAAAAAGCTCCAGACCTTCTGCTCGATGTACGCAAGTTCAATTCCCGCAAGGTCGTATAAGCGAAGCTTCTTGCCAAAGGAAAATACCTCTCCTTCAACGTAAAAGCGTTCGTTTCCGTTCTCGTCATATATAGAAAATTTATCGTTCCATGAAAATACCTTTTGCTTGATATATAAATTCATCAGTCGTTCTCCCCAAAAAAGTTATTACGATATAATTTTAATACAGAGTCGGTTTAATGTCAATAAGATTTTAATAAAAAAGGAGTTCTTAAAGGGTGGTTCTCATAAGGATGTTTGCATAACACACGGTAGGGGCGTTCTGTGAACGCCCGCGGGAGACCGCAGGTCTCCCCTACGGATAATCAAAATTTGATACGTAGAAAACAAAGATTAACCCCAACAGATTTTCAAAGTCTGTTGGGGTAATTTTATGTGATCCTGTTCGACAAATTGGAATTTGACTGCTTGTTATTATGATTCTATTTTTATTCCAAGCAACCTTTTTTTCGTTCGAACACTGTACTTCAAAGTATATGTTGCAATCCCATTAACAATTGCATCGTGAATTTCCATGATTTCTTTTGAAATATCTTCTTCGTTCGCATACCAACCTAAAAAAGTCGTTGGTTCTTCACCGAAAAATCCGCTTCCTTCACTTTTACCGAAAAGTGCATACTGTGGCGATGATTTTCCACCGGACATTTTTTGAGAAGACACAACCTTATGACAAGTAGCAATTACACGTTCAATTGGTGATGTTATCGTGATTT
>JAFQPL010000013.1 GCA_017411785.1 Clostridia bacterium | reverse complement strand
GAATAGTGAATAGGTGCTGTGGTAAAATCTTACCTTGTAAGATTTTACCACAGTTTATTTGTTTTGTCAACAGTTTATTTATCGTCATCAAGCTTAAGCACTGCCATAAATGCTTCGGGGGAAACCTGAACCGAGCCGAGCTGACGCATCTTCTTCTTGCCTTCCTTTTGCTTCTCGAGGAGCTTTTTCTTTCTTGTTATATCTCCTCCATAGCATTTTGCAAGCACGTCCTTACGCATTGCTTTAACGGTTTCTCTTGCTATTATTTTTGAGCCGATCGCCGCTTGTATCGGTACTTCAAAGAGCTGGCGCGGAATATTATCCTTAAGCTTTTCCGCTATTTTTCTTGCTCTGCCGTATGCTTTTTCTTCATGCACTATAAAAGAAAGAGCGTCAACTTGCTCGCCGTTAAGCAGAAAATCAAGCTTTACAAGCTTGCTCGGAGCATATTCTCCAAGCTCGTAATCAAGGGATGCATATCCTCGTGAACGGCTCTTAAGGGCATCAAAAAAGTCATAAATTATCTCGTTTAACGGCAGATCGTAATGAAGCTCGACTCTTGACGTGTCGATATATTTCATATCAAGAAATACTCCGCGTCTGTCCTGACAAAGATCCATAAGTCCGCCCACGTATTCTGTCGGCGTTATTATATTTGCTCGGACTATCGGCTCGTAAGCAATTTCAATTTCATCGGCAGTGGGGAAGTTTGAGGGGTTATCGATTCGTACAAGCTCGCCTCCGCGCTTCTTTACCTCGTATATAACCGAGGGGGCGGTTGTAATCAGGTCAAGATTGAATTCTCGCTCAAGTCGCTCCTCTATAATTTCCATGTGGAGCAATCCCAAAAAACCGCATCTGAAGCCGAAGCCTAACGCAATCGATGTTTCGGGCTCAAATATAAGAGCTGCGTCGTTGAGCTGAAGCTTTTCAAGAGCGTCGCGCAGATCACCGTATTTTGCTCCGTCCGCGGGGTATATTCCCGCGTATACCATCGGTTGTACTGATTTAAATCCGGGGAGTGCCTTGTCAACGGGGTTATCCTGAAGAGTTATCGTATCTCCCACTCTTGTTTCGCCAATGCTCTTTATTGAAGCGGTAATATATCCGACCTCGCCCGCCGAAAGCGAGTCGCTTTTTTGCAATCCAAAGGCTGTCATATAACCCACGTCCACAACGTCAAATGTTGCGTCATTGCTCATAAGCTTTATTTTATCTCCGCTTTTGACTTTTCCGTCAAAAACTCTTACGTAGACTACAACGCCGAGATAGCTATCATAATATGAGTCGAAAATAAGAGCCTTGAGCGGTGCATCCTCGTTGCCTTTTGGCGCGGGAATATCCTTCACTATTGCGGTAAGTACCTGCTCGATATTGAGACCTGTTTTTGCCGAAACGGCGGGGCAGTCCTCTGCGGGAATACCTACTATGTCTTCGATTTCATTTCTTACCCGTTCGACATCCGCGGAAGGAAGGTCTATTTTGTTTATTACCGGAACTATTTCAAGATCTGCGTCGACCGCAAGGTAGGCGTTTGCAAGTGTTTGCGCTTCGATTCCTTGAGTTGAGTCAACAACTAAAAGTGCTCCGTCGCATGCGTTAAGTGACCTTGAGACCTCATAGTTAAAGTCTACGTGACCCGGAGTATCAATAAGATTGAACTGATATATCTCTCCGTCGGGAGCTTTGTAGTCCATTCTTACAGCTCTTGCCTTTATGGTTATTCCTCTTTCGCGCTCAAGGTCCATATTATCAAGAAGCTGTTCTTCCATTTCACGCTTTGAGACTGCTTCCGTAGCCTCAAGTATTCGGTCGGCAAGCGTTGATTTTCCGTGATCAATATGCGCGATTATAGAAAAGTTTCTTATATGCTTTTGCTTTTCGGTATTTTGCATTGATTAACTCCGATATCATTAGATTTTCAAAACGTACTTATCTATATTATATAATATTTTTTCGATTTTCTCAATAGGCTTTTCGTATTTTTTTGTCTTTTTTTATAAAAGTAAAATTATAGACTTTATTTTGAAAAAAGATAGACAAAAGTTGCTATTATTCTTTCTTTTACTTGACAGATAATATAAAAAATGGCACAATATACTTTGTGTGGGAGCAGATTAAGCTCTTGGCTTTTTAAGCTCTCATTTGCATTTTTTATTTTCGGAAGGAATTCGTTATGAGCGGTAAAAAGGGATTGGCAGTAGTTGGCTACGGAGGAATGGGACATTGGCATTGCAGACATGCGTCAACAAGTGACGTAGTTGAGCTTAAGGGCATTTGGGATATAGATGAGAAGAAGTGTGAGGCGGCAGTAACTGATGGCTTGCACGCATATAGCTCTTATGAGGATCTGCTTGCAGATCCGAGCGTTGATATAGTTACAGTAGCCGTTCCTAACGATGCTCATAAGCCTCTTTGTATACAAGCTATGGAGGCGGGTAAAAACGTTATCTGTGAAAAGCCTGTAACGATGAGTCTTACAGACCTTGAGGAGATGATCGCTGCGTCAAACCGTACAGGTAAGGTATTTACAACTCATCAGAATCGCAGATGGGATGCTGATTTTCTTATGATGAAGCAGGTTTACGATTCCGGAGATCTGGGTGAGGTCTTTAGCATAGAGTCACGCGTTCAGGGCTCTCACGGAATCCCCGGAGATTGGCGTAAGGAGAAGATTCACGGCGGCGGAATGCTTCTTGACTGGGGCGTACATCTTATAGACCAGATCTTGCAGATGGTAGAGGGTAAAAAGGTAAGCAAGCTTTACTGTCGCTTTGACCATATTACCAACAGCGAGGTTGATGACGGATTTAAGCTTGATATGTTTTTTGAGGATGGACCTGTTGCGAGAGTTGAGGTTGGAACCTCTAACTTTATTTCGCTTCCCCGATATTATATGGCAGGAACTAACGGAAGCGCGATAGTTCGTGATTGGGGTAAGGATTGTGAGGTCGTTTGCTGTAAGAATTGGGAGGATAAGAATGTTGTCCCTGTTGTTACCGCCGCAGGTCTTACAAAGACTATGGCGCCCCGTTCAAAAGAGACTCAGGTTGAATATTCTATTCCTTCCGAGAAGCGTGACGTACACGATTTTTACAGAAATATCTGTCGCACGGTAGACGGAAAGGAAGAGCAGATAGTTACTCATGCTCAGCAGGTTCGTCTTATACGTGTAATGGAGGCTTGCTTTGAGTCTGACAGACTTGGACTGCCCGTAAGGTTTGAAGATTGATAAAAAAATAATCGCACACAAATATATCCTCCGACATAGTATGATAGCAGAGAGGCAAAGCTTCTCGGACATCATAAGTATATCGGAGGATTTTTTATGAATAACTGCTTGTGTAATCTTTTTGGCGATAACAACATTTGTTGGATCATCATAGCTATAATCGTAGTACTTTTCTGCTGCTGCGGTTAATATTAACGCCAAAATGCCGAGCCGTCCTGAGATTTGGCAGGGCGGCTCGGCGTTTATTTTATTTCATTTCTGCAAGTTCATATATGAGTCTTTCGGTTTTTTCCCAACCGAGACAAGGATCGGTAATCGATTTTCCGTATATATTTTCGCCTATTTTTTGAGTGCCGTCCTCGATATAGCTTTCTATCATAAAGCCCTTAAAGAGCGATTTGATCTCGGCGGAGAGAGAGCAGGAGTGAAGCACTTCCTTGCATATTCTTGCTTGCTCAAGATATTTTTTGCCTGAATTTGCGTGGTTTGTATCAATAATAAGTGCGGGATTTGCAAGTCCCTTGGATGTATACTCTTTGTAAAGATGCTCAAGATCTTCAAAGTGATAGTTGGGCATAGACTCACCGTGCTTGTTCACGTATCCTCGGAGAATTGCGTGGGTAAGAGGATTTCCGCTTGACTGACACTCCCATCCGCGATAAAGAAAGGTGTGCGAGTGCTGTGCGGCGGTTATTGAGTTGAGCATTACCGATATATCTCCGCCCGTTGGGTTTTTCATACCTACGGGAATATCTATGCCGCTTGCGCAAAGGCGGTGCTGCTGATTTTCAACCGATCGCGCTCCTACAGTCACGTAGGAGAGAAGGTCGGAGAGGTATCGGTAGTTTTCGGGATACAGCATTTCATCTGCGCAGAAAAGTCCTGTTTCCTCGATAGCCCGTGTGTGCAAGCGTCGGATAGCTATAATTCCCTCAAGCATATCCTCTTTGGCGTTGGGGTTGGGTTGGTGTACCATGCCCTTGTATCCGTCACCTGTCGTTCGCGGCTTATTGGTGTATATTCTTGGAATTATAAGTATTTCCTTTTCTACCTTTTCCTGAACCTTTGCGAGTCTGGAAATATAATCAAGCACCGAATCTTCACGGTCTGCCGAGCAAGGACCT